>JAUHVN010000033.1 GCA_030425055.1 Actinomycetes bacterium
CGCGTACGAGCTCGTCGAGCAGACGGCCCGCGAGCACGGCCGCACCGTGCTGCAGTCGTGGGCCGAGCATCCGGCGGCCGACGGGCCTCAGCTGTCGGCGCCGACCGGCTTCGGCAGCATCCCCGAGGACCGGGCGGCGCGGTTCTACCTCGACCGCGGCTACGTGCTCGAGCAGATCGAGCGCAAGAGCGCCTTCGACCTCGGTGGCGACTTCGCCGAGGTCGAGCGCCTGGCGGCCGAAGCCGAGCGGGCGGCCACGGGCTACCGCGTCGTGCAGTGGTCGCCCCCGACGCCCGTGGAGTTCGCCGAGGGATACGCCTGGATGAAGTCGCGGATGAACACCGACGCCCCGGCTGCGAACCTCGAGTTCGATGAGGAGGTGTGGGATGCCGCTCGCATCGCGCGCCACGACGCGACGTACGCCGACTCGGGCCGGATGCTGTTCGTCACGGCCGCGCAGCACATCGAGACCGGTGAGCTGTGCGCGTTCAACGAACTGGTGATCGGCAAGGACCGCACCGAGGCATCGCACCAGGAGGACACCCTCGTGCTCAAGGAGCATCGCGGGCACCGATTGGGAATGCTGGTGAAGTGCCGGGGGCTGCTGGCCTGGCGCGACATCGCGCCGCGGTCGCCGCGGATGATCACCTACAACGCCGAAGAGAACCGCCCGATGCTCGACATCAACGAGGCCATCGGCTTCGCTCCCGTGTCGTACAGCGGCGCGTGGAAGAAGGTGCTGACGTGAGCACGACAGCACCGACCCGCGACGCACCCGTCATCGGGCGCATCCCCGTCCCGGAGACGCTGGATGCGCCCGATGCGAGCGCCTTCCTGCGATTGGTCGAACTCGCCAACGAGACCTGTCTCACCGACACCGGCCACGACGGCCTGCGTCAGGAGCCCGTCGAGATGCTCGGCTTCTGGCACGATGGCGCAGACCGCACCATGATCGGGCTCGCGGCACGCGTCGACGGTCGGATCGAGGGGGCGGCGTCGCTCATGATCCCGCTCGAGGCGGGGGCGACGAGCGCCGACTTCGATCTCATGGTCGCCGATGCTCGGTGGGGCGAGGGCATCGAGGACGCCCTCATCTCTGCCGCCGAGCGGGAACTGCGGGCGCACGGCAGGTCGGTGGCCCAGACCTGGACGCTGCACCGATCCGCCACTCCGGCGGACCTCGCGCCGCCGACCGGGTTCGGCGCGGTGCCGTCGTCCGATCGGCAGACTCAGCTGCTGCTGCGGCACGGCTACTCGCTCGAGCAGGTCGAGCGCACCAGCGAGTTCGACCTCACGCGGTCACCCGAACCTGTGCGACGGATGCTCGACGAGTCGCGGGCCGCCGCGGGTGCCGAGTACCGTCTCCTGACCTGGAGCGGCGCCACCCCGCATGAGCACCGCGCGGGCATGGCCTGGGTCATGTCGCGGATGTCGACGGACGCCCCGGCCGCGGGTCTCGATATCACCGAAGAGGTGTGGGACGAAGACCGGGTCGAGCGACGCGACGCGCGCATGGTCGCGCAGCATCTCCTCCCCGTGGTCGCGGCGGTGCTCCACGTGCCGACCGCGACGATCGTGGCCTACAACGAGCTCACGGTGCCGGAGGATCCGGATGCTCCGGTGCACCAGTACGGCACGCTCGTCCTGCGCGAGCACCGGGGCCACCGGCTCGGCACGGTTGTGAAGTGCGCCAACATCCTCGCTGTGCGGGATGCCGCGCCTCACGCGACCCGCATCATCACGTTCAACGCCGAGGAGAACCGTCACATGCTCGACATCAACGAGGCGGTCGGCTTCGCCGCCGTCTCGTCGGCGGGCGCGTGGAAGAAGGTGCTGGACTGACCCTCAGCCGACGACGTCGCAGGTGTAGTTGTTGCTCGAGCCGCCGCCGGTGCGCGACTTAATGACGGCGGCGCTCAGGTCGCCCGCGAGCGGCGTGCCCGAGAGCGCCGTGGCCGTCGCCGTGACGGTCGCGGAGTTGTTCTGAAGCTGGAAGTTGATCGTCGCCGTGCCGGTGAGCGCGCCGTTGATGGTCGGAACGACGTAGGTGTAGCTGGTCGCGGTCGCCCCCGTGAGCACCCAGGTGTTCGGCGCGGTGACGCCGAACGACCCGGTGCCGGCGGTGCGCTGGAACAGGATCTGCACCGAGGTCCCGAGGTCGGCGTCCATGACGGCGACATCGAACGCGGCGAGCGCGCTGGGCAGGCACCGGCCGATCACCGACCCCGCTGCCGTGCTCGCCGCGTATGCAGGGACTGCCGCGGCGACGGCGATGGCGGGCACCGACCACGCCACGCCGCGTGTCAGGGCGCGCCGGGTGATCTGCGGTTCGCGGGACTGCGACTCCTCCACGGTGCCTCCTCGTGCATGGCTGGTGTGACGGATGCGAGAGATGTTCATCATCGCCCAAGCCAACGGATTGGGCAACGTGTCAACTATTTCACACTCCGCCGACTCTGGCACCGCGGGCAGTAGTGGCTGGAACGGTTCGTGAACGACACGCGCACGATCGGCCTCCCGCAGCGTGGGCACGGTTGCCCCGTCCGGCCGTAGGCGTTGAGCGAGTGGGCGAAGTAGCCTGCCTGCCCGTTGACGTTCACGTACTGGGCGTCGAAGCTCGTGCCGCCCTCGGCGAGCGCCTTCTCGAGCACGGCGCGCACCTCTGCGAGCAGCCGACGCACTGCCGGTGTCGGCAGGTCGCGCGCGAGGCGCTCGGGATGGATCCGCGCCGCCCACAGCGCCTCGTCGGCGTAGATGTTGCCGATGCCGCTGACCACCGTCTGATCCAGCAGAACGCGCTTGATCGCGGAGTCCTTGCGCGCCAGCCGCTGCCGGAAGGCGTCGTCGTCGAACGCCGGGTCGAGCGGATCCCTTGCGATGTGCGCGACCTGGCCGGGGACGAGCGGCTCGATCGACCCGAAGCCCGCGGCTGCGGAATCCGAGGTCGGGATCAGATCGTCGACGGCGAGCGACCCGAACGTGCGCTGGTCGGCGAACACCACCGCCAGCTCACCGTGATCGGGGTGCTCGAGCTCGAACCTGATGCGCTCGTGCCGCTCGGGCGGTGAGCCGGGTGCGCGCAGCAGCAGCTGGCCGCTCATCCCCAGGTGCCCGAGGATCGCCCGCGCGCTCGGTCCGTCTCCCCCGGAGGGTGCGATCGGCAGCCACAGGAACTTGCCGCGCCGCACCGCACCGCGCAGTGCCCGCCCCGTCAGCGCCGCCTCGAAGCCGATGCCGTCGCCTCGGTGCCGTGTGAGGGCGCGCTCGTCGAGGACGCTCACCGACACGATGCGGGCTCCGCGCACGGCCGGCTCCAGGCCCGCCCGCACGACCTCGACTTCGGGCAGCTCAGGCACGCGCCGACAGGGTCTTCCACGCGGCCAGCGCCGCAGCCATCTCGGCCTGCTTCTTGCTCGTGCCGGTTCCCGACTCGGCGACCTCGCCGACGGTGACGGTCGCCGTGAAGACACGGTCGTGGTCGGGACCGGCCGCGACCACCGAATACACCGGGGCGGGGTGACCCCCGCGTGCCGAGAGCTCCTGCAGGCTCGTCTTGGGGTCCATCGCGACACCGAAGCGCTCGGGGTCGTCCATGAGCGGCTCGAGCAGCCGCAGGACGAGGTCGGTCGCGGCATCGGCCCCGACCGAGAGATAGGTCGCCCCGAACACGGCCTCGATGGTGTCGGCGAGGATCGAATCCTTGTCGCGGCCGCCCGTCTGGTCCTCCCCGCGGCCGAGCAGGATGTGCTCGCCCAGCCCGATTCGTCGGGCGACCTCGGCGAGGGCGACGGTCGAGACCACCGCGGCGCGCCGTTTGGCGAGCGACCCCTCATCGAGATCGGGATGCCGCGTGAACAGCCGCACGGTCACCGCCTGCCCGAGCACCGAGTCGCCGAGGAACTCGAGGCGCTCGTTGTGGGGAGCCTGACCGTGCTCGTAGGCCCACGAACGGTGCGTCAACGCCAACGACAGAAGCTCGGGGTCGATATCGACTCCGAGCTTCTGTGCGAGTCCGGCGGCGTCGGCGGCGCTGAGCGCCTCGGACGCCGGCGTGAGATCGGTCATGATCCGCCGCGTGCGGGGATCAGACGTCAGCGACCTTGCGGCCCTTGTACTCGAGGAACAGCTCGGTGCCCTGCGAGTCGGTGACGACCTTCGCCTGGTGCGGACGGCTGTAGACAGTCTTGCCGTTCTCGACGGTCTTGACGAGCGCGGGGGCCTCCGCCTTCCACTGCGCGCGACGCGAGCGGGTGTTCGAGCGGGAGACCTTCCGCTTGGGGGGGTTACCTGCCATGGCTAGCTCTCTTCCGTGTTCTCGGCGGCGCGCACTGCGTCGACGCCGGGGTCTGGGGTGTAGTCCTGGAGCGCCGCCCACCGCGGATCGAGGGGTGGAGCCGGCGCCGTGCCGGGGGTTTCGGTCAGCCGCTCGCCCGTGACCGGGTCGAGGCCGGGGCAATCCGGCTGACACACCGGCTGAAACGGAAGCGACAGGACGATCGCATCCCTGACCGGAGTTTCAAGATCCACGTGGTCGTCTTGAACCTCGAAGTCAGTTGCTTCCGCTCCAGGATACGCGAAAAGCTCCTGAAACTCGACTTCGAGGGGTTCCGCGACGTCGCGCAGACAGCGACCGCAGACCCCGGTGTACCGCGTGCGGGCCGTTGCGGAGACCAGAATCCCCTCGTGAACGGACTCGAGACGCACGTCCAGCGCGATCGGCTCACCCTCGGCGACCGAGACGAGACCCTCTCCCCACTGCGCCGGGGCGTCGGGGTCGAGCTCGTGTTCGCGCATCTCGCCCGGTCGGCGGACGATGTCGCGGACGGGAACCACGAAGGGACCGGAAACGTGCTTTCTCACGGTCACCCATCGTAATCGCAGGCGACTGCGCGCGGCCCGGACTCAGATGTCTCGGGCGCCGGTGTCGAGGAACCGCGCGACCGCAGGCGGCACGTACGGCGACACGTCTCCACCGAGGGCGGCGACCTGCCGCACGAGCGAACTCGAGACGAGGGCGTGCGCGGGGTCGGGCAGCAGGAAGACGGTCTCGACGTGGGCGAGGTGGCGGTTGACGATCGCCATGGGCGTCTCGTAGGCGACATCGACCTGCGAACGGATGCCCTTCACCAGCACACCGGCATCGACGTCGACCGCATAGTCGACGAGCAGGCCCATGCTCCACGAGGCCACGACCACGTCGATCTCGATGTCGCTCTCCTCGATCGACTGCTCCAGCAGCGCGAGCCGCTGGGCGATCGGGAGCATCGCCTCCTTGTCGGGGTTGTGCACGACCAGCACATGCAGCTGGTCGTAGAGCTGGGAGGCACGGCGGATGACGTCGAGATGGCCGAGGGTGGGAGGGTCGAACGACCCCGGCACGACGGCGATCCGGCTGTTCATGAGACCCAGCCTATCGATGGATGCACCGGGTCAAGACTTCGAGAGGGCGGCCCGCTCCTGTTCGTTCACCCGACGGTCGATCGCCGCGGCGAGACCCGGATGGTCGACGAGGCTGCGGTCCTCGTCGATGACCTTCCGCGCCGCCACGCGCGCGCGGGCGATGAGATCGGCGTCGGCGACGACGCGCAGCAGCCTCAGCGACGAGCGCACGCCCGACTGCGACGCGCCCAGCACGTCACCCTCGCCCCGCAGCTGCAGATCGACCTCGGCGAGTTCGAACCCGTCGAGCGTCGCCGCGACCGCCTCCACGCGCGCGCGTGCCGGCGAGCCCGGCGCAGACTCCGTGACCAGCAGGCAGAGGCCGGGCACCGACCCGCGGCCCACGCGGCCGCGCAGCTGGTGAAGCTGCGACACGCCGAACCGATCGGCCTCGAGGATCGCCATCGTCGACGCGTTGGGCACGTCGACGCCGACCTCGACGACGGTCGTCGCGACGAGCACATCGATGTCGCCGCGCGCGAAGGACTGCATGATCGCGTCCTTCTCGTCGCCGGGCAGACGACCGTGCAGCACCTCGACGCGCAGCGACGCGAACGACGGATGCCGCGCGAGCACCTGCGCGGTCTGCACCACGCCCCACCGCGTCGGCGCCGGCGCCTCGTCGTCGACCGTCTCGTCGACGGTGTCGTCGGCAGCCCCCGACTCGGCGTCGATCGCGGGGCACACCACGAACGCCTGGCGACCCACCGCCACCTCTTCGGCGATCCGCTCCCACACGCGACCCAGCCACGCGGGCTTCTCAGCGATCGGCGCGACGAAGGTCTGCACACCCGCGCGGCCGGTGGGCATCGTGCGGATCGTCGACACGTCGAGGTCACCGAAGACCGTCATCGCCACCGTGCGCGGAATGGGCGTCGCGGTCAGCACCAGCGCGTGCGGCGCCGTTCCCTTGGCGCGCAGCGCCTCGCGCTGCTCGACGCCGAACCGGTGCTGCTCGTCCACCACGACCAGGCCCAGGTCGGCGAAGGTCGTCTTCTCGCTCAGCAGCGCGTGCGTGCCGATCACGATGCGCGACTGACCGGATGCCACGCGCAGCGCCGCTCGGCGGCGTTCGGCGGCCGTGAGCTGCCCGGTCAGGAGCGTGGGGATGAGCTCTGCCGACAGGTCGGGGCCCAGCATCCGGGTGATCGTCCGCAGGTGCTGCCCGGCCAGCACCTCGGTCGGTGCGATGAGCGCGGACTGTCCGCCGCTGTCGGCGACCTGGAGCATGGCGCGCAGCGCGACGAGGGTCTTGCCCGAGCCGACCTCGCCCTGGACGAGCCGGTTCATCGGCTGCTCCGACTGCAGGTCGGCGGCGACGACCTCGCCGACTGCGGCCTGGTCGGGCGTCAGCTCGAACGGCAGCGCCTCGTCGAACCGTGCGCTCAGCGCCCCGGGCTCACGCGACACCGCGGTCATCGCGCGCACGTAGGCCCGCTGCTGCAGCAGGGCGGCCTGCAGAACGAAGGCCTCGTGCGCGCGCAAGGTCTCGCGTGCGCCGGCGATCTCGTCGGTGCGGATGGGGCGATGGATGCGCTCGAGGGCGACGCGGTTCTCGAGCAGCCCCCATTCCGCGCGCAGGTCGTCGGGCAGCGGGTCGAGCACGGTGCCCAGTCCGTCGAGCACGACGCCGATGATCGATGCCATCTTCCAGCTCGGAACAGCGGCGGTCGCCGGATAGATCGGGATCGGCACGTTGGCGTAGGACTCGGCCGTGCGTCGGGCGGTTTCCTCGTCGTCGAAAAGCTCGTAGTCGGGGTGGGTGAGCTGCTTCGCCCCGCGGTACTCCCCCACCTTGCCGGCGAAGAAGCCGCGGCGTCCGGGCTGGAGCTCCCGCATCCGCCACTGCTGGTTGAAGAAGGTCAGGGTGAGCTCGCCCTCGCCGTCGCTGATCACGATCTCGACGATCGAGCCGCTGCGCTGCCGCATCCGTCGCTCGCCGACGCGGCGCACCTCGGCGACGATCGTGACGGACTCGCCGACCGGCAGCGATGAGATCGGGGTGAGCTCGCCGCGCAGCGCGTACCGCCGCGGATAGTGCGCGAGCAGGTCGCTCACCGTGCGCATGCCGAACGCCCGCTCCAGCGCCTTGGCCGTCTTGCCCCCGACGGCGCCGTCGAGGCGATCGTCGATGGTGAGCGCCGGCATCCTCCGAGTCTAGGCATCTCCGCCGACGGCACTTCGTAGAGTGGGAGCGTGACGCGCATCATCTCGGGAGCCGCCGGCTCACTGGCCCTCGCCGTGCCGGATGCCGGAACCCGGCCGACGAGCGATCGCGTCCGCGAGTCGCTGTTCGGAGCCCTGGAGTCGGCCGGTGTGCTCGACGACGCCGCCGTGCTCGATCTCTATGCCGGTTCCGGAGCCCTTGGGCTCGAGGCGCTCAGCCGTGGCGCGGCATCCGCCGACCTCGTCGAGAGAGCGCCCCGCGCGGCCTCGGTGGCGCAGCGCAACGCGCGGACGGTGGCCGCCGCGATCGGCCCCGATGCGGTCGCGCGCGTGCACCGCACGTCCGCGGACGCGTATCTGCACACGGGTCCGGGGCCGTTCGACCTCGCGTTCCTCGACCCGCCGTACGACCTCGATGACGACGCTCTCGCTGAGACGCTGGCCCTCCTCGCCGACGTGCTCGCTCCCGGGGCGACGGTCGTCGTCGAGCGAGCCTCGCGTTCACCAGAACCGCGGTTGCCGCATGCACTCGAGCCGACACGTAGCAAGCGATACGGCGACACGACCCTGTGGTGGTCGACCCGCGTGTGAGGCTCAGCCCGTTGCGGCGTCCCAATCGCGATACGGGTCCCAGCCGCCGCGCCCGTCGAACCGCCGCCCACCGACGAGTACACGGTCTGCACCGGCCGCGCGGACGGAGCCGATGACGCGGAATCCCGCGGGGACCCCCGCAGCGGCGGGGAACGTCGCGAGGAGGGCATGGTCTTCACCGCCCGAGTACACCACCGGGTCGTCGCCGAGGACGGCGGGGTCGAGATCCACCGTGACGTCGGATGCCTCCGAGAGCCGAGAGGC
The DNA here is from genome assembly GCA_030425055.1 of Actinomycetes bacterium. Taxonomy (GTDB): domain Bacteria; phylum Actinomycetota; class Actinomycetes; order Actinomycetales; family Microbacteriaceae; genus Microbacterium. The sequence continues at coordinate 8,461 of JAUHVN010000033.1, forward strand.
ATCGAGGACGAGCCCGTCCGAGACATCCATCATCGCGGTGGCGCCCGCGGCGGCTGCGGCAGTTCCGAGCGCGATGGGCGGCCGCGGACGCAGCTGTGCGTCCACACCGCGCGCCTCGGCCGGAGCGAGCTGCGCGAGAGCCGTCGGTTCGAGGCACATCGGCACGCCGGCGGCATCCCGGAATCGGTCGAAGAGCACCGCGAGTCCGCGCGCGGCGACCCCCGCATCACCGGCGAGCGCGACGACGTCGCCGGGACGCGCGCCGTCTCGGCGCACCGGGTCGCCGTCGAGCACGCCCAGCGCGGTCACCGCGATCGTCAGGGTGTCCGAGACGGTGAGATCGCCGCCCTCGACCGCGCACCCGGGGGCGAGCGCGTCGCACGCCGCCCTCAGCCCGTCGGCGAGCGCCTCGACGAAGTCGATGCGCGTGTCGTCGGGCATCGCGAGCGCGACCAGCAGCGCCGTCGGCCGGGCGCCCATGGCGGCGATGTCGGCGAGGTTGACGGCGGCGGCCTTCCAGCCGAGGTCGTACCCGCTCGACCACGCGAGACGGAAGTCCGGACCGTGCACGAGCGTGTCGACGGTCGCCACGACGCGCCCACCGGGAACAGCCAGCACGGCGGCGTCGTCGCCCGGCCCCACCGGCGCCGTCGACGGCGCGAGCCGGTCGAGGATGCGCCGCAGCACGTGGGCCTCGCTCAGCGCGCCCACCCTCGTCTCGTCCCCGTCGCCTCGCATCCCGACCACGCTACTCCGGCGCGGCGGCCCACCCGCGCACGGGTAGCCTGGACGGGTGATCCGCCGCGCCCTCGCCACCGTGACCCTGCTGGCGGCCGTGGGCATCGCGGCGACCGCCTGCAGCAGCACCGTGGCGCTCGAGCCCGCGCCCGCAGCGAACGATCCCGAGTGCGCCGAGGTGACGGTGCGTCTCCCCTCCGAGCTGGCCGGCGAGCCGCGACGGTGGACCGATGCGCAGGCGACCGGCGCGTGGGGCGACCCGGCCGCGATCCTGCTCACGTGCGGCGTCGATCAGCTGGGCCCGACCACGCTCCCCTGCCAGACGGTGGGCGGCGTCGACTGGGTGATCGACGACTCCGACGCTCCGCGGTACCGCGTGACGTCGTTCGGCCGGGATCCGGCCGTCGAGGTCTACCTCGACAACGACGTCGTCTCCAGCGCCGAGGTGCTCGACTCGATCTCGCGCCTGGTCGTGCTGCTGCCGACCGACGGGTCGACGTGCACGGTGCGCGGCTGAATCAGCGGGCGCGCGCAGATCCGATGAGCTCGTCGACCAGCTGCGGATAGGTCAGCCCGGATGCGATCCAGCACTTCGGGAACATCGAGATCGGCGTGAACCCGGGCATCGTGTTGACCTCGTTCACGAAGAACTCGGTGCCGGTGTAGAAGAAGTCGACCCGGGCGAGCCCCTCGCCGCCCAGCGCCTCGAACGCCTGCGCGGCGATGCGCTGCATCTCGGTCAGTTCACCGTCGTGCAGATCGGCGGGGCACACCAGCTCGACGCCGGCGGCATCCCGGTACTTGGCGTCGAAGTCGTAGAACTCGCGACCGGTGACGACGATCTCGCCGGCGACGCTCACCCGCGGTGCGCCGCCGTCGACGCCGGGCAGCACGCCGCACTCGACCTCGCGCCCCGACACCGCCTGCTCGACGAGCACGGTGTCGTCCTCGGCGAACGCGACTTCGAGCGCCGCGGGCAGCTCGTCCCAGTCGGCGACCTTGCTCACGCCGACGCTCGATCCGGCGCGCGCGGGCTTGACGAACACGGGCAGGCCGAGGGCGCGGATGCGGCGCTGCCACAGGTCGGCCGCCGAGCGCATGCCCTCGGCCGTCACGGTCACCCAGGGGACGACGGGGATGCCCGCCGACTTGAGCAGGCTCTTGGTGGCGTGCTTGTCCATGCCGATCGCCGACATGAGCACGCCCGCGCCGACGTACGGCAGGCCGAGCAGCTCGAGCATGCCCTGGATCGTGCCGTCCTCGCCGTACCGGCCGTGGAGGATCGGGAACACGACATCGACCTCGCCGAGCGAGCGCTCGCCGTCGGCGTCGATGACACGCAGCTCGCGCGAGGTCGCCGAATCGGGCCAGCGCACGCGCGTGCCGTTGTCGACGACCTCGGGCAGCCGTGCGGCGTCGAGCGCGAACTTGTCGGGATCGTCCTCCTCGAGGACGAAGGCGCCGTCGCGCGTGATGCCGACCGGGATCACCCGGTAGCGGTCACGATCGATCGCCTTCAGCACCCCTCCCGCCGTTGCGGAACTGATCGAGTGCTCGCTGGAGCGACCGCCAAAGAGCACCGCCACCGCCCGCCTGTCCATTCTGAGTCCTCTCGCCCTTGGGTGTGTCGTCGTCGGTGGTCAGGTGCGGCGCGATGTCGCGCGGGTCCATCGTGCCGTCGAGCACCATCTTGACCTGCTCGACGATGGGCATCTCGACCCCCACCTCGCGCGCCAGCTGCAGCACGGGGGCGACGGATGCCAGCCCCTCCGCGGTCTGGTTCATCTGCTTGACGACGTCGTCGAAGCGGTAGCCCTGGCCGAGCAGGCGCCCGGCGGTGTTGTTGCGACTCAGCGGCGACTGGCAGGTCGCGATGAGGTCTCCGAGTCCCGCGAGTCCCTGCAGCGTCTCGTGGTGCGCCCCGAACGCGACGGCGAAGTCGGTCATCTCGACGAGGCCGCGCGTGATGATCGACGCCTTCGTGTTCTCGCCGTACCCGACGCCGTCGACGATGCCGATCGCCACCGCGATGAGGTTCTTGAGCACGCCGCCGAACTCGGTGCCGATGACGTCGGTGTTGACGAACGAGCGGAAGTAGCGGTTGCGGGCCCGGCGGGCGACCGCATCCGCCGTCTCCTGGCTCGTGGACGAGATCACGGCCGCCGTCGGCTGCTCGCGTGCGATCTCGAGCGCCAGGTTGGGACCGGATGCCACGGCGATGCGCGCGGGGTCGCAGTGCAGCTCCTGCTCGATCACCTGGCTCATGCGCAGACCCGTGCGTCGTTCGACGCCCTTCATGAGCGAGACGACCGGAACGTCGCCATCGACCAGCAGCGGACGGATCGCCTTGAGGTTCTGCCGCACCGCCTGACTGGGGATCGACAGATAGACCTGCTCGGCGCCGTCGATCGCCTCGGAGAGATGGTGGGTCGCCGACATCTCGCGCGGCAGGTTGATGCCGGGCAGGTATTCGCTGTTGCGTTTGGCCTCGTGGATCTCGTGGGCGAGCTCGGGGCGGCGCGCCCACATGGTCACGTTCGCCCCGCCGTCTGCGAGGATCTTCCCGAACGTCGTGCCCCAGCTGCCGGCACCGATGACGGTGACCCGCGGGCGCGCGGAATCGGATCTACGGCTCAAGGCGACCCGTCTCCTTCTGCCCGTGGGCGCTCGGGTTCCACCGCTCCGACGGTGCGGGCTCGTCGCGCAGGCGCGCCAGCAGCGACGAGACCTCGGCCATCACGACATCGGTCGCCGCGACGAGATCGGCCGGCTTGCCGGCCGAGTCGCGGAACCTCGACAGGTCGACGGGGTCGCCGACGACCAGGCGCACTCGCCGTCGCAGCGGCCAGAGCTTGAGCTTGCCGTAGCGCGGCAGCACCTGCTGGACACCCCAGTGCGCCATCGGGATGATCGGGATGTCGCCGGCGAGCGCGAGTCGCACCGCGCCGGTCTTGCCCCGCATGGGCCACATCTCCGGATCGCGCGTCAGCGAGCCTTCGGGGTAGACGATCACGCCGCGCCCGTTGTCCGCCAGCATCCGCGCGCTGTCGAGGGTCTGGCGGGCCGCTGCCGCCGATGAGGCTCGGGCGACGGGGACCATGCCGGTCGTCCGCAGGATCCAACCGAGGACCGGAACGCGGAACAGGCTCTCTTTGGCCATGAAGCGCGGCGCACGGCCCATCTTCCACACCGAGAGCGCGACGGCGAGGGGATCGGCCTCCGAGTAGTGGTTCGGCGCGAGCACGTAGGCGCCCTCGCGGGGCAGCTTCTCGCCGTCTTCGATCTCGAGCTTCATCAGCAGCGCGATCAGCGGCGCCACGGTCGCGGCGAGGAACCAGTAGAAGCTCGGGCGGGTCTTCTCCTGCGAGGCGCGCAGGCGTCGGGGGGTCACGTAACCGTTCTACCCGATGACGTCGAAGTCGGCACCGAGGGTGTCGAGCTTCGCGAACAGCTTCTCGTACCCCCGGCGGATGATCCCGACGTTGCGCACGGTCGACTCGCCCTCGGCCGTGAGCGCTGCGATGACGTGGCTGTAGCCCCCGCGCAGGTCGGGCACGACGATGTCGGCACCGTGCAGCGGGGTCGGCCCGTTGATGACGGCGGCCTGCTCGAGCTCGCGGCGGGGCACGCGGCGCGCGCCGCCCTCGAGGCCGCGCGGGTGCACGACGATGTCGGCGCCCATCTTGCGCAGCGCCTCGGTGAAGCCGAAGCGGTTCTCGTATACCGTCTCGTGCACGATCGACTCGCCCTCGGCCTGGGTCAGCGCGACGATGAGCGGCTGCTGCCAGTCGGTCATGAACCCCGGGTGCACATCGGTCTCGACGACGACGGGACGCAGCGCGCCGCCGCGACGGAAGCGGATGCCGTCCTCGTGCACGTCGAAGTCGCCGCCCACCTTGCGGAAGACGTTGAGGAAGGTCAGCATCTCCTGCTGCTTCGCACCGCCCACGTAGATGTCGCCGTCGGTCGCGAGAGCGGCGCACGCCCAGGACGCGGCCTCGTTGCGGTCGAAGATGCACCGGTGGTCGTAGCCGCGCAGCGAGTCGACGCCCTCGATGAGGATGACGCGGTTCGGCTCGTACGAGATGATGGCGCCCATCTTCTGCAGCACCGCGATGAGGTCCATGATCTCGGGCTCGATCGCCGCATTGCGCAGCTCGGTGACGCCCTTCGCACGCACGGCCGTGAGCAGCACCTGCTCGGTCGCACCGACGCTCGGGTACGGCAACTCGATGTCGGCGCCGTGAAGGCCCTCGGGCGCCGACAGCCGGATGCCGCTGGGAAGCTTCTCGACGACCGCGCCGAACGAACGGAGCGCATCGAGGTGGAAGTCGATCGGACGGTCGCCGATGCGGCATCCGCCGAGGTCGGGGATGAACGCCTGGCCGAGCAGATGCAGCAGCGGTCCGCAGAACAGGATCGGGATGCGCGATGCTCCCGCGTGCGCATCGATCTCCTCCATGTGCGCCGAAACCGCACCGCGGGGGTCGAGCAGCAGCGTGCCGCGCTCCTCGCCGTCGGTCACCGTCACGCCGTGAACTTCGAGGAGCGACCGGACGACCTTCACGTCGCTGATGTCGGGGACGTCGCGCAGGATGCTCGTCGTCTCGCCGAGCAGGGCGGCGACCATCGCCTTGGTGGCGAGGTTCTTGGCCCCCTTGACCTCGACGCGTCCGCTGAGCGGTCTCCCCCCGCGGATCGAGAGCACTTCGCCGCTGAGCTTGCGCGCCCGGGCTCCTGAGCCCGCACTGTCGTCGAGAAGGGTCTTCATCCGGTGGTCCTCACTTGTGGCGGCTGGGGCGGGACGGCGGGCCCGGATCGGGCTTGTGCCGTGCTCACGGAATCGGTGTGGTCCGCGGCCGCCATGATTCTCTGCGGGCCTCGAACTGCGCGATCTTCTCTTCGTCGCGCAGCGTGAGCCCGATGTCGTCGAGCCCTTCGAGGAGCCGCCATCTAGTGTAATCGTCGATCTCGAACGGGACCCGAAGATCGCCGACACGCGCTTCGCGGGCTTCGAGGTCGATCGTCACCTCGGTGCCGGGCGCGGCCTCGAGCGCCTGCCAGATCGCCTCGACGTCGGCGTCCGAGATGACGCCCGTCACGAGTCCCTGCTTGCCGGCGTTCCCGCGGAAGATGTCGGCGAACTTGGGGCTGAGGACGGCGCGGAAGCCGTAGTCGCGCAGCGCCCAGACGGCGTGCTCACGGCTGGAGCCGGTTCCGAAGTCGGGTCCGGCGACCAGCACGCTCGCGCCCTCGTACACCGGCTGGTTGAGGATGAAGTCGGGGTCCTGCCGCCAGCTC
>JAUHVN010000449.1 GCA_030425055.1 Actinomycetes bacterium
GGTTTCGGAAATCGACCCCATCAACGCCCTGCAGGCCCCTATGGAAGGCTATGAAGTCGTCACCATGGAAGAAGCCGCGCCGAAGGCCGACATCTTCGTGACCGCCACGGGCAATCTGGACGTCATCACGGTCGATCATATGCGTCTCATGAAAGACCGCGCCATCGTCTGCAACATCGGTCACTTCGATACTGAGATTCAGGTGGAAGCCCTGAAGAACTTCAAGTGGCACAACGTGAAGCCGCAGGTCGACGAAGTGGAATTCCCCGACGGCAAGCGCATCCTCACCGTCAGCCAGACCCGCGCGCCCCGCCTCTGGAACGCCGTGAACGGCGCGTCGATCGACGTGCTCAAGGGGCACCGCGGCCTGACCAAGGCCGTCTTCTCCACGAGCGGCCGGAAGATCCTCTCCTACGGCATCGACGGCAACGCGAAGGTCTGGGACGGCTCGACCGGCGAGCTGCTCGTCAACACGATCGGCGCGTACACCGGGACCACGGCCTGGGGCATCAGCGCGCTGGGCGAGGGAGCGCGACTGCAGGTGACGGCCGACGGTGCGTGGACCATCACCCTGCGCCCGATGGGGTCGGCGCCCGAACTCGCGTCGGCCGGCTCTGGCGATGCTGTCTTCCTCTACGACGGCGCGGCGGCGGCGCTGAACGCAACGCACGATGGCGAACGCAACTTCGTGATCTACGAGGAAACGGCGGATGCCTTCAACTTCGGCCTTCTCGTCAATGAGATCGGACCCTACTCGGGCACCGTACCGCTCTCGAGCGGCCCGTCGGTGATCACCGTCACCGCAGACGGCGGCTGGACGCTCGCCGTCGAGTGATCAGAGGGGTGGGGCCGAGGGCGCGTGAACGCTGCTCGGCCCCTCCCGCATTCACGGAGGAGGTTGTTCGATGACTCGTAGTCGGTCACATCAGTGCGGCAAGGTGCGCTTCCGCGATCACCGCGAGGCGATCACGCCTCTGCACACGGCGGTCGCCGTTCGAAAGCGCGCGGTGGACGAACTGCAACCGACGCGCAGGCGCGAAGTCCGCACCTACGAGTGCCACGTCTGCCACGGGTTCCACCTGACGAGCATGGCGGCGTGAGGACGTGGACGCCGTCTGCGCCCGCCAGCATTGGTCGGCATGGGCCTGCGCTGGCTCCGCTCGCAGATCAGCCGCTTTCCCCTGTTGGACGCCGAGTGCCCCTGCTCGAACTATCAAGGCCTACCCGAGCAGGGGCGACGTAGGCGCGATGCACAGCGACTTCAACCATCGACTGCGCCATGGGACGGCCAGTCGACGAGAGGCGAGTCGCCCTTGACGTAGAGCGGGTGCTGCGGGTGGCCGTCCTTCGTGATCTTGAGCGCCTTCAGCGGAGGCAGAAGCATGCGAACGTGAGCAACTCGCGCCGGGCTCGCGTTCGTTCCCCATCCCGCCACCACCGTCCCGGTCGCGTTGGCCAGCACACGATCGTTGTCCGGACCTACCGGGTCGGGCGCCGCGAGCATCACCGCGGGGCTCGGTGTGCGGTACGCATAAAGGTTGAGGATCACCATGCTTCCGAACCCATCCCGCTTGGAGAAGCCCACGCATCGCCGCAGCGTGGGATCGAGATCAACCGCGTCGGCGGTGCTCGGGTTCAGCAACACGAACGTGATTGTCGGCAGAGATGCATCCCAGACTCGCGTCAGGCTGTACCGGTAGTCGCCGCGGATGTCTGCGGTCGCAGAGACGAAGTCAGTCACGACGCGATGGTAGTGCCCGCGCGACGCGACCCCCTCCGCACGTGCGTCGCACTGTAGCGGGGGCTTCCCGTGCGCAGTGTGCCTCTATCCGCAACCGTAAAGTCCGAGCCCCTCCTTGCCGAGGACGAGGCTCGTCACCACGCCCTGGTCGGTGACTGCAGTCAGAACGACACCATCGAGCGTCGTGAACCAGCATTCACTGGCCACGTTTGAGTAGTAGTCGGCCGCTTTCAGGTCTGCGATGGTGGAGCCAAGAGTGATGCCGTCCGCCGTTCGTGGCGCGGGAACGTCACCTTGGACGTCACTTACACGGCTCACTTGGATCCATGGGCCCCGCTCACCTCCGCCGATGTGGTCGTCAGCCGATCCGCTAACCCCCCACGCCACCTGTTCCCCCGAACAGATGTAGCGCCGTTGACGGATCTGTGAAAAGTCCTCGTCGACGTGAGCGAGTCTGATTGGCCCGATACCGGCCGCGGTGATCGGCCAAG
>JAUHVN010000450.1 GCA_030425055.1 Actinomycetes bacterium
CCCGCCGACGCGTACGACCACGTCACCGACCGCGCGGGCCACGATCTGCGCTATGCCATCGACTCGACCAAGCTGCGCACCGAACTGGGGTGGGCTCCGCGGTACTCCGATTTCGAGGCGGGTCTGGCGGCCACCATCGAGTGGTACCTGTCACACGAGGACTGGTGGGCTCCGGCGAAGGACGCCACCGAGGCGTTCTACGCCGCGAAGGGCCAGTGAGCGCGTGACGGAGTACGGCAAGGCGCTCGGCGCCGTCGAGACCTCGATCCCGGGACTGGTCGTGTGGGATCTGCCCGTTCACGGCGACGCGCGCGGGTGGTTCAAGGAGAACTGGCAGCGCGAGAAGATGCGGGCGGCCGGACTGCCCGATTTCGGCCCCGTCCAGAACAACATCTCGTTCAACGACGCCGTCGGCACCACGCGCGGCATCCACGCGGAGCCGTGGGACAAGTGGGTGTCGGTCGCGACCGGTCGCATCTTCGGAGCGTGGGTGGATCTGCGCGAAGGTCCGACGTTCGGCGCCGTGTTCACGGCGGAGCTCGATCCGTCGAAGGCGATCTTCGTCCCGCGGGGCGTCGGCAACGCCTATCAGACGCTCGCACCCGACACCGCGTACGTCTACCTCGTCAACGACCACTGGTCGCCCGACGCCGACTACACCTTCCTCAACCTCGCGGACGAGACCGCCGCGATCGAATGGCCCATCCCGCTGAGCGAGGTCGAGATCTCGCCGAAGGACCGCGCGCATCCGCTGTTGGCGGACGTCGTTCCGATGGCGCCGCGCAGGACGCTCGTGATCGGAGCGAACGGGCAGCTGGGCCGCGCGCTGCGCGCCGAGTTCGGCGAGCATCCGTCGATCGAGTACGCCGCGCGCGACGAACTCGACCTCGCCGATCCCGACCTCGAAGGTGCCCGACGGTGGCGGGACTACGGCGTGATCATCAACGCGGCGGCGTACACCGCGGTCGACGCCGCCGAGACGGCGGAGGGCCGCGCGTCCGCGTGGGCCGCCAACGTCACAGGCGTGGCGACGCTGGCCCGCATCGCGACGGATGCCGGCATCACGCTCGTCCATGTCTCAAGCGACTACGTGTTCGATGGGACGAAGTCGACGCCCTACACCGAGGGCGACCCGGTCGGTCCACTCGGCGTGTACGGACAGACGAAGGCCGCGGGCGACGCCGTTGTCGCGACGGTTCCGCGGCACTACATCGTGCGCACGTCGTGGGTGATCGGAGAGGGCCGCAACTTCGTGCGGACGATGGCGTCGCTCGCCGAGCGCGGAGTCGACCCGGCGGTCGTCGACGATCAGACCGGACGCCTGACCTTCACGCACGAGATCGCGCGCGGCATCCGGCACCTGCTCGAGGTGGATGCCGAGTATGGCATCTACAACCTCACCGGGGGCGGTGAAGCGTCGACCTGGTACGATATCGCCCGCCGCGTCTACCTCGCGACCGGTGCGGACCCGAACCGCGTCTCGCCGATCGGCACCGACGCCTACTACGCCGGCAGCGAGGGCGTACACGCCCCCCGGCCGCGCAGCAGTGTGCTCGATCTCGAGAAGATCACCCGCACGGGCTTCACGCCCGCCCCGGCACTGCCGTCGCTCGACGACTATCTCGCGGCCGCCGGGCAGTGATCCGAACACCACCCCTGACAAGCACGAGAGACAGGCACGCGCCCGCGGGCGGCGTCCGAGGAGACCACACGTGAAGAAGGTCCTGCTGACCGGCACCGCCAGTGCGCACAACAAGGGCGATGCGACCATGCAGCTGGTGGTCTCCACCGAGCTCGAAGCGGCGCTCGGCGACGACGTCCGTGTGGCGATCGCGTCTCCGTCGCCGTCCTTCGACGTCTCCGCGTACCCCGACCGACTCGTGATCGCCAGCGTCCGCCGCTCGCGTCTGTTCCCCGTCAGCCTGGCCGCGGCCGGCCTCTGGGGCGCGCTCAACCGGGTGTTCGGCGTCCGTGCCGACGCCGTGCTCTTCACGGACGAGCTGCGCTGGACCGAGTCGGCCGACCTGGTCGTCGACCTCAGCGGCGACATGCTCACCGAGGACTACGGATTCCTCGTCGGCTTCAGCCACTTCATCCCGCTGATCATGGCGCGCTGGCTGCGCACCCCGTACGTGATCTGCGCGCAGTCGATCGGCCCGTTCTCGCGACTCACGCCGATAGCGAGGTGGATCCTCCGTCGCGCCGCCGACATCACGATCCGCGAAGACGTC
>JAUHVN010000451.1 GCA_030425055.1 Actinomycetes bacterium
CAGGCGGGACATGCGGCGGGCGGTGTCACCCGACTCGGTGAAGATGCAGAGGTACTTGGCTTCGACGAACTCGGCGACCTCGTTCGCGGCGAGGGTGATGGCCCCAGGCTGCGTCCGGGGCTTGGTGGTGAGCGGGGCGATGCGATCGAGGCCGTGGTCTTCGGTCGACTCGATGATGCGCGCCATGGTCTGCACCACGATGACCGGGTACTCCCCCACGCTCGTCTCACCGGAGAGCATCACCGCGTCGGCCCCGTCGAGCACGGCGTTGGCGACGTCGCTGGTCTCGGCGCGCGTCGGGACGGGACTCGTGATCATCGACTCCAGCATCTGGGTCGCGACGATCACCGGCTTGGCCATGCGGCGGCACAACTCGACGGCGCGCTTCTGCACGATCGGCACCGCTTCGAGGGGAAGCTCGACACCCAGGTCGCCGCGGGCGACCATGATGCCGTCGAACGCGTCGATGATCTCCTCGAGGTGGTCGACGGCCTGCGGCTTCTCGATCTTCGCGATGACCGGGATGTGGCGGCCCTCTTCGGCCATGATGACGTGCACGCGCTGGACGTCCTTGGCGTTGCGCACGAACGACAGCGCGATGAAGTCGGCGCCGATGTTGAGCGCCCAGCGCAGGTCGGCTTCGTCCTTCTCGGACAGCGCCGGCACGTTCACCGCGACGCCGGGCAGGTTGATGCCCTTGTTGTTCGAGACGGCGCCGCCGACCACGACCTTGGTGGTCACGACCGTTCCGTCGGTCTCGATGACCTCGACGCGCACCTTGCCGTCGTCGATCAGCAGCGTGTCACCGGGCTTCACGTCCTGCGGCAGACCCTTGAACGTCGTACCGCACATCTCCTTCGTGCCGGGCACGTCGTCGATCGTGATCTTGAAGATGTCGCCCTCGGCGAGCTCGTGCGGGCCGTCTTCGAAGCGGCCGAGCCGGATCTTGGGACCCTGGAGGTCGACGAGCACCGCGACGGCGCGACCCGCGTCATCGGCGGCTTTGCGCACGTTGGCGAAGTTGGCCTCGTGGACCGGGTAGTCGCCGTGGCTCAGGTTCAAGCGGGCGACGTCGACCCCGGCGTCGATGATGGATCGCACCATCTCGTAGCTCGAGGTCGCGGGGCCCAGGGTGGCGACGATCTTGGCGCGTCTCATCCGTGGATTCTCCGGTGGGGGTTCGGGTGGCGGAAAGGCCGGTGCCAGCCTACGCGGGCTGCAGACCGATCGCGACATCGGTGGGACGCACCGGCGCCGGCAGCTGGGTCTCGCCCATCAGGTAGCGGTCGACCTCGGCGGCCGCGGCGCGGCCTTCGGCGATCGCCCACACGATGAGCGACTGGCCGCGACCGGCGTCGCCGGCGACGAAGACGCCGGGCGTCGCGGTCTGGAACCGATCGTCGCGGTCGACGTTGCCGCGCCCCGTGAACCGCGTGCCCAGCTGCTCCTCGAGCTCGGTGCGCTCGGGACCGGTGAAGCCCATCGCGATCAGGACCAGATCGGCGGGGATCTCGCGCTCGGTGCCGCTCTTGGGCACGCGGCGACCGTCGACGTACTCGGTCTCCGCGACGCGCAGCGCGCGCACCTCGCCGACATCGTTGGACAGGAACTCCACCGTCGATGCGAGGTAGGCGCGCTCGCCGCCTTCTTCGTGGGCCGACTGCACCTCGAAGATCGCGGGGGTCATCGGCCAGGGCTGGGTGTCGGGACGCTCGGCGGGCGGCTGCTTGCCGATCGCGAGGTTCGTGACGCTCAGCGCGCCGTGGCGGTGGGCCGTGCCGATGCAGTCGGCACCCGTGTCGCCACCGCCGATGACCACGACGTGCTTGCCGTGGGCGCTGATCTGGTTCGGCACGTGTTCGCCCGCGACCGCACGGTTCGACTCGACGAGGTACTCCATTGCGAAGTGCACGCCGGCGAGGTCGCGACCCGGGATCGGAAGATCGCGTGGCAGGGTCGAACCCGTTGCGACGACCACCGCGTCGTAGCGAGCCCGCAGGTCGCTCCACGAGATGTCGCGGCCGATCTCGACGCGCGCGCGGAAGCGGGTGCCCTCGTCCTGCATCTGGCGCAGCCGCGCCTCGAGGTGCTTCTTCTCCATCTTGAAGTCGGGGATGCCGTAGCGCAGCAGGCCGCCGATGCGGTCGTCGCGCTCGAAGACCGCGACGGTGTGCCCGGCGCGCGTGAGCTGCTGCGCCGCGGCAAGGCCGGCCGGGC
>JAUHVN010000452.1 GCA_030425055.1 Actinomycetes bacterium
ACGCAGCTGCCCGCAGGCATGCAGGGACGCTACTTCTTCGTCGTCCTCGTACCTCTCGTGGTGCTCAGCGCTGTCGCCTGGCTCAGACTCGTGTCTCCCGGTCGACGACGCGCGACCGGGATCGGCCTGCTGTCGGTGTTCGCGGCGATCGGACTCGCCGGGATCGTCGTGGAGTTCCGCGCTGTGTACACGGTGATCGGCGACTGGCTCGCCCACACTCCCTCGGGCATCCCCGCAGCTGTCGGGATCACGGTCGTCGCCGCTGCCCTGGCGATCCTCGCACTCGTGATGTCGATCCGCTTCATCAGGACCGACCTGCCAGCGGTCACCGACGGCGCGGACACACCCCGGGATGATCGTGAACCCGTCGCCGGCTGAGGGCGAGACCCCGAGGACCCGCGTCCTGATCATCACGGGCGACCGCATCGGCGCCCGCATGGCCGGCCCCGCGATCCGCGTGTGGAGCATGGCCGAGGAGATCTCGACATCGTGCGACGTACGCGTGGTGTCGTGGGCGAAGATCGAGCGGACCTCCGACGCATTCGAGCTGCACCACGTCCGCGAAGCGGACGATGGTGCAATGTCGGTGCACGAACGCTGGGCCGACGTGATCCTCGTGCAGGGGATGTCCTTCCGCATCTTCCCGAGCATCGCCGGCACCGACAAGATCGTCGTCGCCGACCTGTACGACCCGTTCCACCTCGAGCAGCTCGAGCAGAACAAGCACCTCGACGCCACACGGTGGAACGAAGAGGTCACCAAGGCCGTCTCTCTGCTGAACGAGCAGCTGACCCGCGCCGACTGCTTCCTGTGCGCGTCCGAGAGACAGCAGACCCTCTGGCTCGGAGCACTCTCGGCGGCGGGGCGCATCAACCCGCTGACCTACGCAGCCGATCCCTCGTTCGACTCGTTCGTGCGCATCGTCCCGTTCGGCCTGCCGTCCGCGCCGGCCGTGCAGAGCCGCCACGGACTCAAGGGCGCCGTCGAGGGCATCGGCCCCGACGACAAGGTGCTCATCTGGGGCGGTGGCATCTACGACTGGTTCGACCCCGTCACTCTGGTCAAGGCGGTCGGGCTGGTCGCGACGCGACACCCCGAAGTGAAGCTCTTCTTCATGAGCGCCCGTCACTTCAACCCGGATGTGCCCGAGATGCAGGTGCTCGCCGAGACCGTGCGCACTGCGGACGAGCTGGGACTCACCGACCGCAACGTGTTCTTCAATGAGAACTGGGTCGACTACGACGACCGCATCAACTATCTGCTCGACGCCGACGCGGGCGTCAGCACGCATCCCGTGCACCTCGAGACCCGATTCTCGTTCCGCACCCGGCTGCTCGACTACCTGTGGGCCCGGCTGCCGATCATCACGACCGACGGCGACGGTTTCGCCGACCTGGTCCGCGAACGCGGGCTCGGCCGGGTGGTCCCACCCACCGACCCCCAGGCCCTCGCCGATGCGATCATCGACGTGCTCTTCGACGACGACCTGCGCTCGTCGGCGATCGCCGCCATCGATGTCGTCCGCGACGAGTTCACGTGGGAGCGCGTCCTGGCCCCCTTGCGCGCGTTCTGCGAGGCGCCCGTGGTCGCGCCCGATCGTGCGGCATCCCGCGCGGAACGTCGACAGCAGGCCGATTTCGACAGGATCCTGTCGATGCCGCGCGGCCCGCGTCGCGACGCTGCGCTGACGATGTACTACCTCCGCACCGGCGGCGTCCGCCGCGCACTCGCCAAGGCGCGCGGCCGCCGCGACCGCCGGTCGGGCTAGGCCGCTCCGACCGTCAGATCTCGCCCTCGTCGTCGAAGTCCGACGCGATGAAGACCGAACCGGTCGCGCGCGCGTAGGGCGTCGCGACGAACGAGCACGCCTGCGGCGTATCGTGCAGGTGGCGTCCCGCCGAGTCGAGCAGAGACACGTTGATGAAGTACTTGCCCGCGCCGAAGCGGGTGTCGCGCAGCCGGATGCTCACGCGGCGACGGCCCACGACAGTCGGCATCGTGAACCCCATCGACTTGCTCGACGTGCCGTAGACGGGGCTTCCGAGCGTGTTGTCGATCTGGATCGCGACGTTGAGGTCGTCCATGCGCCGGGTGATGTCGAGGTCGATCGTGACGACCAGCCCGCTGCCCGGCTGGACGGTGCCGCCCGGTCCGGGGTCCACGACCTCGAGCGACGAACCGAGGATGACCGGATCGTGGAGCTCTTCGACGCCGA
>JAUHVN010000453.1 GCA_030425055.1 Actinomycetes bacterium
ACGACGAGGGTCGGCCGTGGCGCGGGGTCGTCATCAACCCGCAGCTGTGGATGCATCCGCTCGTGCCAGGTGGCCCCGACCCCGACGAGGAGTCGGAGGGATGCCTGTCGTTCCCGGGCGAGCGGTTCCCGCTGCGACGGTCGGATCGTGTGCGCGTGACGGGAACGGATCTCGAGGGAGAGCCCGTCGAGATCGAGGTCGACGGCTGGCGCGCGCGCATCATGCAGCACGAGTTCGATCACCTCGACGGCGTGCTGTACGTCGATCGCCTCGGCGACGGTGATTGGAAGACGGCGCAGAAGATCGCGCGCAAGCGCGGCTGGGGGCGGCCCGGACAGGCCTGGACACCCGGCATCGACGATCTCGACGCCTGACGATCGCCGCGCTCGGAAGACGAAGAACGGCCCCGAGGTGGAGCTCGGAGCCGTCCGCTCCCCCACTTGGACTCGAACCAAGAACCTATCGGTTAACAGCCGATTGCTCTGCCAATTGAGCTATGGAGGATCACCGCGCACGAAGCGCGGGCAACCACACCATCTTAGCAAAGGCGTGGGGGTGCTGATGACCTCAGGAGGCGACCATGCGACGGTCGGCTTCGCCGCTCGGCGTCCACAGCAGGTCATCGGTGCCGTGGCCGTACGCCACGGGGTGGCCACCGCGGAGCACGAGCACATCGGCGTCCAGTTCGCGGACGACCTCGCGTTCGTTGGTGATGAGCAGGGTCGCCATGCCGTGATCGCGCCGCCGGCGCGTGATCGCGTCGCGGGCGGCCTTGCGCACCTCGACGTCCATGTTGGCGAAGGGGTCGTCGGCCACGAACACCTTGGGCTGCAGGACGAGCGCGCGCGCGAACGCGACGCGCTGGCGCATGCCGGCGCTCAGTTCGTACGGATACTTCGGCGCGGACCCGAGCGGCAGCATGAGCTCGTCGAGCAGCGTCGCGACGCGCACCGCGAGAGCCCGCTGGTTGACGCGCCGATCGCGGCTGGTGATCGGCGAGGCGATGATGTCCGACACGGTCATCCGGGCCGGCAGCGCCGCGCCCGCCCGCTGCGGCAGGTAGCCGGTGACGTAGGTGAGCATGCGGTGCGCGCGCCCGGGCCGACGCACCGGGATGCCTTCGACCCACGCGCCGCCGCCGACGACGGCGAGACCCGGTTCGTCGGCTCCCGCGAGGACGGCGGCCAGCGATGACTTGCCGGCTCCGGTCGGTCCCATCACCGCCAGCGTCCGCGCACGCGCCACGTCGAACGACACGCCGTCGATGACGCGTTCGGGCCCGCCGGTGCGCCCTGCGCGCGCGATCGACAGATCACTCGATCGGATCGCGGAGTCTGCATCGTCGCGGCGTGCCATCCCCTCATCCTGCCCGGTTCGAGGCCGCGCCGCCACAACGCGGTGTCAGTCCTCGGCGTCGAGCGCGCGCCGCTGCTGGTCGAGGTCGCGCATCCGGATCCGCAATCGGCGCCCCTCTTCGGACTCGGGTGCGACGCGCTGGAGCTCGCCCTGCAGCTCGGCCTTCTCGCGGTCGATCCCCCGACCGACGACACGGCGCGCGAGCGAGGTCGCCGCGGCGACGGCGCGCACATCGTCGAGGGCTGGGAAGTCGGCGGCGAGCAACTCGGCTCCGAGCGAACCGAACGGCTCAGGGATCTCGGCGATCACGGCTGTCGCCCATCCGCGCCCGTCGGCGTCGGGGTGCGCCGCGATCGTCGAGCGCACGGCGTCGAGCGCGGGATGCCGGAACGGCATGGCAACCGCCTGCGTCATGATGTCCCGGTCGAGCAGGTGCCCGAACTGCAGGAACGCCATGAGCGCGTCGCGCTCGAGCGCGACGTCGGGGGTGCGCGGAAGCGATGCGAGGGTCACCCGCACGGGGCGGTCGCTCTCGACAGCCTCGGCGGGACGACGATCCGGCGTCGACGGCGCTCGACCGGCGTGCTCGACTTCACGTCGCACGTCGGTCGGGTCCAGACCCAGACGCCGCGCGAGCACGCGCGTGTACTCGGCCTGCAGCAGCCCGTCGCGAAGGTCCGAGACGACCGGGGCCGCCGCGCGCAGCGCCCCCAGACGCCCCTCGACGGTCGAGCGGTCGAAGGGCGCCATCCGCTGATCCAGCACGAACTCGACCATCGGCACCTTGGTGTCGATGACCGAACGGACGGCACCGTCGCCGCGCTGAAGCCGCAGATCGCACGGGTCGAGGCCC
>JAUHVN010000034.1 GCA_030425055.1 Actinomycetes bacterium
GTTCTGGGTGTCGGCTCAGCTGCCGGCGACGATCTCCGGGCTCGCCGAGATCTCGCCGCGCGTCGCGACGCCGACGGCGACCTTCTCGCCGCGCGGACCGTGCTCGAAGATGAGCTCGCCGTCCTTCGCGTCGACCTTCACGTGGTCGCCCGCCTCGAGCTCGCCGTGCAGGATCTTCTCCGACAGGCGGTCCTCGACCTCGCGCTGCATCGCGCGACGCAGCGGCCGGGCGCCGAGCGCCGGGTCGAAGCCGATCTCGATCAGCTTGTCCTTCGCGGCATCCGTCAGCTCCACCGTCATGTCGCGGTCCAGCAGACGCTCACCGAGGCGCTTGGTGAACAGGCCCACGATCTGGCGCAGCTCGTCCTTGTTCAGCTGCGGGAACACGATGATGTCGTCGACGCGGTTGAGGAACTCGGGCTTGAAGTTGCGCTTGAGCTCCTCGTTGACCTTGCCCTTCATGCGGTCGTAGGTCGTGCCCTGGTCGCCCTCCACCTGGAAGCCGACCGGTCCGCCGGCGATCGCCGACGAGCCGAGGTTCGTCGTCATGATGATCACCGTGTTCTTGAAGTCGATCACGCGACCCTGACCGTCGGTGAGCCGACCCTCTTCGAGGATCTGCAGCAGCGAGTTGAAGATGTCGGGGTGCGCCTTCTCGATCTCGTCGAACAGCACGACCGAGAACGGCTTGCGGCGCACCTTCTCGGTGAGCTGGCCGCCCTCTTCGAAGCCGACGAACCCGGGAGGGGCACCGAACAGCCGCGAGACGGTGTGCTTCTCGCCGAACTCGCTCATGTCGAGCGAGATCAGGGCCGACTCGTCGTCGAAGAGGAACTCGGCGAGCGCCTTGGCGAGCTCGGTCTTGCCGACGCCGGTGGGGCCGGCGAAGATGAACGACCCCGACGGACGCTTCGGGTCCTTCAGGCCCGCACGCTGACGGCGGATCGTCTTCGACAGGGCGGCGATCGCCTCCTCCTGGCCGATGACGCGCTGGTGCAGCGCCTTCTCCATGAAGACGAGGCGGCTCGACTCCTCTTCGGTCAGCTTGAAGACCGGGATGCCGGTGGCCTGTGCGAGCACCTCGGCGATCAGGCCCTCGTCGACCACCGCGTGGCTGGCGACGTCACCCGAGCGCCACTGCTTCTCGAGGCGTAGCCGCTCGGCGAGCAGCGACTTCTCCTCGTCGCGCAGCGAGGCGGCCTTCTCGAAGTCCTGGTCCTCGGAGGCCTGCTCCTTGTCCTCGCGCACCTTGGCGATCTTCTCGTCGAACTCGCGCAGCTCGGGCGGGCTCGACAGGATGCTGAGGCGAAGGCGTGCGCCCGCCTCGTCGATCAGGTCGATCGCCTTGTCGGGCAGGAACCGGTCGCTGATGTAGCGGTCGGCGAGGTTCGCTGCCGCGACGATCGCACCGTCCGTGATCTGAACCTTGTGGTGCGCCTCGTAGCGGTCGCGCAGCCCCTTCAGGATGTTGATCGCGTGGGGCAGGCTCGGCTCGGCGACCTGGATCGGCTGGAAGCGGCGCTCGAGCGCGGCATCCTTCTCGAAGTGCTTGCGGTACTCGTCGAGCGTCGTGGCGCCGATCGTCTGCAGCTCGCCGCGGGCGAGGAGCGGCTTCAGGATGGATGCCGCGTCGATCGCGCCCTCGGCGGCACCCGCACCCACCAGGGTGTGGATCTCGTCGATGAAGACGATGATGTCGCCGCGCGTGCGGATCTCCTTGGTGACCTTCTTCAGGCGCTCCTCGAAGTCACCGCGGTAGCGGGAGCCGGCGATGAGCGAGCCGAGGTCGAGCGAGTACAGCTGCTTGTCCTTGAGCGTCTCGGGTACGTCGTTCTTGACGATCGCCTGCGCGAGGCCCTCGACGACGGCGGTCTTGCCGACGCCCGGCTCGCCGATCAGCACCGGGTTGTTCTTGGAGCGGCGCGACAGGATCTGCATGACGCGCTCGATCTCCTTCTCGCGCCCGATCACCGGGTCGAGCTTGTTGTCGCGCGCGGCCTGCGTGAGGTTGCGGCCGAACTGGTCGAGCACCTGCGAGCCGCCCTGCGCCGACTGGGTCGACTCGTTGGCGGCGCCGCTGACGGCGGCGGGCTCCTTGCCCTGGTAGCCCGAAAGCAGCTGGATGACCTGCTGGCGCACCTTGTTGAGGTCGGCGCCGAGCTTGACGAGCACCTGGGCGGCGACGCCCTCGCCCTCGCGGATGAGGCCGAGCAGGATGTGCTCGGTGCCGATGTAGTTGTGGCCGAGCTGCAGCGCCTCGCGCAGGCTCAGCTCGAGCACCTTCTTGGCGCGCGGCGTGAACGGGATGTGGCCGGTCGGCTGCTGCTGACCCTGGCCGATGATGTCCTGCACCTGCTCGCGCACGGCGTCGAGCGAGATGCCGAGGCTCTCGAGCGCCTTCGCGGCGACGCCCTCACCCTCGTGGATCAGCCCGAGCAGGATGTGCTCGGTGCCGATGTAGTTGTGGTTGAGCATCTTCGCCTCTTCCTGGGCGAGCACCACCACACGACGGGCACGGTCCGTGAATCTCTCGAACATGCGCTTTCCTCCGGCCTCCAGACGCACCTCAGGCGCCATACATCGAGGGTAGCCACGGGCACCGGCCGCGATGGCCGTGTTCGCTGGTGGCATACGGATGCTGCGCCGCCTCCTCGCTTTGTTCAACCGCGCCGAAAGGTGGGTTCTTGCGTCACCCACCCGCGATTCGGCGCGGGTGAACATGTGGGCCCTCCGAGACTCGACCGCGGCGAATCGTGGGTCGCCCGCCGCCACACCCGCGATTCGGCGCGGGCGAACCGGGAGGACGCCGCGGGGGACGACCTCGAGGACGACGTCGATCAGCGGTTTTGCGCCACCGAGATGGCCCGGCGCACGAGGGTGGTGACTCGGTGCGGATGCTGGAACACGTCGTCCTTCGTCACGCGGATGACCCGCCACCCCGCTGCGATGAGCCGCTCGGTGCGGGCGACGTCGGCTCGCCAGGTCGCGGCATCCGTCAGGTGATGCTCGCCCTCGTACTCGATGGCGACCTTCAGACGCGGGTAGGCGAGGTCTACGCGGGCGATCCACTCGCCGACACTCCACACGTCGAAGTTGGCGACCGGCTCGTCCAGCCCCGCGTCGACGATGCGCAACCTCAGCCAGGTCTCGGGGCGGGAGTCGGAGCGGGTACGGATGCGCGGCTGTGCCTCACGCAGCCGGGCGATCCCTCGCCGTCGGCCCGCAGAGATCGCAGCGCCCAGCTGCTCGAGAGTACCCAGCGCGGGCGTGTCGTTGTCATGCATGGGCTCGCGGACGACCGCATCGCCGACGGCGACGACATCGTAGACGTCCCAGAGCGTTCCCGCGAGCATCGCCCACGTCGACGCCGGCGACGTCAACCGCACCCCCATCGTCGGATGGTCGACGACGCACGCCAAACCAGGTTTCACCGAGTGCCCGATGACGCCGCGACCGGCCTGGTTTCGGCGCGGGGCGAACACCCCGACGTCGAGGGGCCGCGAGGCGTCGACGCCGAACGGCAACGGCAAATCCCAGGCGATCGCCGCCGTCACATGCGTGAAGAACTCGTGCTCGGTCATCCGCAGGGCGTACCAGCGCATCAGCTCGAAGATCGAGCCGGCATCGCCTACGGCGCCCGCACCGACGATGTTGACCGCGTGGAACGGATGCTCGATGTCGAGCGATCTCAGCCGCGAAGGGCGGACCTTCGCATCGAGGGCAGCCTTCGTCGAGAAGGAGCTGCCGAGCATAAGGGGAAGGGGCGTGCGCTTCATGCTGCCGAGCGTGCCCGGCGGAATCCGCCGCCCGACGTTGTCCACAGCACCGCTGCTCGCGATAGCCCTCCAACGCGCCTGGGGAGGAGCATCCGCCCCGCTCGCGCCACGTCTGACTTCGACCGTGGCGGACTCAACCGTGGCGAACGTAGGGTCCCGGACGCCGCCACCCGCGATTCAGCGCGGTCGAACACAGGGGGAGTCAGCTCGACCGCGGCAGATCGCGGGTCTCGCAGACGAGAACCCCACGTTCGGCGCGGTCGAACAGAGCAGCGAGAACCGCTCGACTCTCCAACGGTGTTGCGGGCGCGCTACGGACCTCAGTTCGGCAGGATCGACACCCGCACGCCGTCGTAGCCGTCGCCGACGAGGACGAGCTCGACGTCGTCGTGCTCGGTCAGCGCGTCGACGAATGCGACGGTGCCGCGCGGCGCCATGTCGGCGGTGCACACCTGGTCGGCGGGCGGGTCGACGAAGGTGACCGTGATCTCGCGCTCAGCGGTCTCGGCCACGTCTTCGATCACCGGCACGCAGCCCGACGAGCCCCACGTGAGGATCACGAAGAGGCCGTCGACGTCGGTCCAGCCGGCGCTCGCGGCGTAGTCGGTCATACCAGCGACGACGTCTTCCGGGTCGAGGCCGTCGAGCTCGACGGAACCCGAGTACACGTCGCCTGAGACGACCACCTCGAGGTCTTCGGTGGCATCCACGTCCTCGGGAAGCGCCACGACCGTCGCGCGCGGCACGTAGTCGCGCGTGCACGCGGCACCCTCGGGGTCGGTCAGCGTCACCGACAGCGTGTCGCCGTCGACGGATGCCTCGCCGTAGGGCACGCACGACGAGCTGCCCCACGTGACGACGCCGACCGCGCGGCCGGCGTCGAGCCACGCGGCGGCGAGTTCGGTCTCGACGACATCGTCGGACGGGTCGGGATCGGGGGTGGATCCACCGCTGCCGGCCGAAGTGGCGCAGCCGGCGAGCACGAGCAGAGCGGATGCCGCGGCCGACGCGGCGAGGAGACGCAGACGCATGCTCACATCATGGCCGCGAATGCTCCGAAACGCCTCGGGGATCGGTCACGTCGGCATAACGAAGCCCACCCGCGGCACGTGGCCGGCAGGTCATCCGGGCGGGCGCTCGCCGTGCAGGCTCTCGTAGATGTCAGCGACGAACTCCGCGACGGCGTCGGTTCCCGTCACGGGCCCTCCGGCCAGCATCCCGTCGGCGCCGATCAACACGGCACTCGGCGTTCCCCAGTCTTCGATCGATCCACGCACATAGCCCTGCGGGTCGTGCAGCGACTGCGGCTCGTCGGCGTCGGCCCACGCGCTCGTGGCGGGGTCGGCCGTCAGCAGGCGCCGCACGTCGACTTCGGGCAGCAGTGCTCGCCACTCGTCGACCTTGCCGTGCACCTCGGTGCAGGCGCCGCACGTCTCCGACAGCGCCAGCAGCAGGATCGGCTTCGACATGGCGAGCTGCCGCAGGTTCACGATCGTGCCGTCGGCGAGGGTCACCGGAACCGCCGGGGTGCGGGTGCGCACATAGTCGTCGTCGAGGTCGTCCGAGATCGCGGCGGATGCGGCATCCCCCTGCGCCGGAGCCGATGAACCCGAACCCGCCTCCGGCCAGAGGATCAGCGCGACGGTCACCGCCGCGACGACGAGCGCGACGATCCACCACGGGTCGGATGCCGCGACCACGGCCGCGCCGCCCAGCAGCGGCGTCGTCCAGATCACGGCGGCGACTCCGGTGGCGAGGGCGACCAGCCACGCGTTGCGCACGACGGTGACGCGGGTCACCGGCTTGCGGTCGCCGAAGCACGCGCACGACGAGTCGGATGCCGATGACACCGCGCGTGCGACGAGTACGAGGTAAGCCAGCATGAGGGCGAGGGCGACGAGCGCTGCGGCGAGTCCCAGCCATCCGCCCAGCACGATCAGCGCGAGGGCGAGAGCGAGCTCTCCCCACGGGTGGAGTCGCAGCAGCCACGTGCGCTGGAACGCCTTCGGCACACCCAACTCGGCCCATCCGGCGAGATCATCGGGGTGCCGCAGCTTCGCGACGCCGCTCCACACGAGGACTCCGGCGAGGATCAGCGGCAGGGCAGCGGCGAGCGCATCGGGCATGCAGCGATGCTACCGGCGCCCGGCGGCGAGCAGGCCCGCGTAGAACTCGGCATGCGCGGTCGCGACGGCGTCGTCGTCGAGCAGCTGCGGCGTCTGCGTCGCAGCCGCCCCGAGGCGACGACGGCCACCCTCATCCGCCGCGAGGTCGCCCAGCGCGGCCGCGAGCGCCGCGGTGTCGCGCGGCGGCACGCGGCATCCGTTCACATCGTCGTCGACCCATTCCGCCGGCCCGCCTTCGTCCGCCACGAGGACGGCGCAGCCGGCGGCCAGGTACTGCAGCACGTTCTGCCCCAGCGGCTCGGGCCGCGTCGAGTACTGCACCGCGATGTCCCACCCGTCCAGCAGCGCGTCAATGTCGTCGACCTGGCCCAGGAAGCGCACCCGGTCGGCCACACCCAGTTCGGCGGCGCGGGACCGCAGGCCGTCGAGGAATGCCTCGTGGCCGAACAGCGGCGCACCCGCTAGCTCGAGCACGGCATCGTCCTCGCCGAGGGCCGACGCGAATGCCTCGAGCAACGCCTGCTGCCCCTTCCACGGGTCGATGCGGGCGAGCATCCCGATCCGCAGTGGACCAGGCGGTCGCTCCGCAGGCTCGCGTCCGACGGACAGGCCTGCTGCGCTCGGGATCACCGTGCTGCGCGCCCCGGGGCGCAGGTATGGCACGGCCGAGTCGAGCGTCGTTCGCGAGTTCGCGATCACTCCGTCGGCGCGCGGCAGCACGAGACGCGTCATCGTGCGGAATCCGAACCCCCCGAGAGCCGTCACGTCGACGAGGTCGCGCAGGTGCACGACGAACGGGATGCCGGTTCCCCGCGCCGCGAGCGCGCCGAACGCCGCCGCGCGCGCCGTGTTGGCGTCGACGATCGCCGCGTCGCGGAACCACGGATGCCGCCGCACGGCCGCCGCCTGCGCGAACAGCCGACCCGCGGCGCCCGCGGCTGCCCTCGCGCCGCCGCCGCTCACGCCCGCGCGCTGCGCGGTCCCGACCTCGGCGATCGCAACGCCGGGGGCCTGCGCACGGAAGAACTCCGCCGCGCCCGGAGGCACCAGCATCCGCGGCAGCCACCCGGGCTCGGCCCGCAACATGCGTGCGAGAGCGAACTCGGCGCCGCCCGGCGCGCCGGTGTGCTCCAGGTGCAGCACGACCGGGCCGGCAGGACTCATCCGCGCGTCCGCGATCGGCGCACACTCACCGGCTCGCCCCGGCGGTGCGCACCCGCTCGGTCAGCTCGGCAGTGGAGGCGACGGCCTCGAGGTAGGCACGCACGTCGGGGCGCGGCATCCCGAACAGCGCGTGGGCGAGGTGCACGAGCGGCGTGACCTCCTGCTGCACCATCTGCACGTAGACCTCGGGCTCGCGTCCGTCGGGGTCGACGATGTCGTCGAGATCGGGACGCCGGTCGGCGACCTCACGGGCGTCCGAGAGCGTCGACACGCGCCGGCGCAGATCGGTGACGCCTGTGATCGAGGGGGCATCGATGTGCTCGGCGACGCGGCCGATCTCTCGGATCGTGAACGTGGTGTGCAGCGTCGACGGCGCGGCGGCGATGACCGCGTCACGGTGCCGTCGGGTCGCGGTGAGCACGAGGTCTACGCCGGTGAGAGCGTGCTCGTCGAGCTTCTGCGCGCGGTGGTCCGAGGCGTCCGCTCCGAGGGACGCCGCGATCGCGGTGATCTCGACACCGGCGGGCTCACCGACCGGTGCAGAGGTGCCGACGCTTCCGACCTCGACCACGCGGGCGACCGGCGACGGCAGATACCAGCCCGCCCAGCGGCTCAGGAGCGCCGCGGCGAGGGCGGAGCGATGGATGTTGCCCGTGCACACGGTGACGATGCGAAACCGATCGTTCACGTTCACCTCGCTCCCCTGCTCCGATGCGGTCACCCCGTTAGGGTTACTGCGAAAGCCTACTCGGGAGGGTCTGTGCGGGTTCTGCGGGTGTCGCACAGCGCCGCCGTCGACGCCTGGCGGGGTCGCGAGCGTGCGCTGGCCGGTCTCGGCGTCGAGGTCGAGGTGGTCACCGCCCAGCGCTGGCACGCCGGAGGCACCGAGGTGGAACCGCATCCCGACCCCGGCGAGCGCGTGACGACGGCGCGCACCTGGGGGCGGCATCCCGCTCTGTTCGTCTTCGATCCGCGGCCGCTGTGGCGGACGCTGGGGGGATCGTGGGACGTCATCGACATCCACGAGGAGCCGTTCTCGCTCGCGACCGCCGAGGTGCTGCTGCTGCGCGCGCTGCGCGGCCGGCGCACCCCCTACGTGCTGTACACCGCGCAGAATCTGCCCAAGCGCTACCCGATCCCGTTCCGATGGCTCGAGCGCTGGTCGCTGCGGCACGCCTCGGGGGTGTCGGCCTGCAATCGGGATGCCGCGCGCATCGTCGAGGCGAAGGGCTTCCCCGGGCGCGCGACCACGATTCCCCTCGGGATCGACCCGGCGCGCTTCCCACGCCGACCCGACCGCACACCCGACGACGGCACGGTCGTGGTCGGGCTGCTCGGGCGCCTCGTCGCCGAGAAGGGCGTCGAACTCCTGCTGCGGGCGGTCGCCGCCAGACCGCAGCTGCGCGCGCGCATCGCCGGGTCGGGTCCGCTCGCCGAGACACTCCCCGAGCGGATGCGACAGCTCGGCATCGCGGACCGCGTCGAGCTGGTCGGCGCGCTGCAGCCCGACGATGTGCCCGGCTTCCTTGCCTCGCTCGACGTGCTGGCGGTGCCGTCGATCGCGACTCCGCGGTGGACCGAGCAGTTCGGACGCGTCGCGGTCGAGGCTATGTCGGTGGGTGTGCCGGTGGTCTCGAGCGATGCCGGCGCGCTGCCGGACGTCGTCGGAGGTGCGGGCATCGTCGCTGCGGCCGGCGACGCCGACGCACTCGCCGACGCGCTCGCCGACGCCGCGGGGCCAGACCGCGAGAGACTGCGTGCGGCGGGCTTCGCGCGGGCGCGCGAGTGCAGCTGGGATGCCGTCGCCCGCGACTACCTCGACCTGTACCGCGCTGCCCGCCGCCGGCCGGTGACCGAGCAGCCGACGGCGGTCGACCATCCCATCGAGATCGGGGTCGTCGCCTACGGCTCGCTCGACCTGCTGCGCGCCGCGCTCGAGCCGGTCGCGCACCTGCCGGTCACGGTCGTCGACAACTCATCGCTGCCCGAGATCGCGGCGCTGTGCGCCGAACTCGGCGTGCGCTACCTCGACCCGGGTCGCAACGGCGGATTCGCGGCGGGGGTGAACCGGATGCTGCGCGACCGCCTCGCTCCCGAGGCCGACCTGCTGCTGCTCAACCCCGATGCGCGCATCTCGGCCGACGACGTCGCGGCGCTGGGCCGCGCGCTGCACTCGCTGGGCGACCTGGCATCGGTGGGACCCTCGCAGGTCGACGACGAGGGACATCGCGCTCAGGTGTCGTGGATCCTTCCATCGCCCGGCCGCGCGTGGCTCGAGGCCGTCGGAGCCGCCCGGCTGCGTCGCGGGCCGCGATTCGCGATCGGGTCGGTGCTGCTGCTGCGTGCCGAGGCGATCGCCCAGGTCGGTCCGTTCGACGAGCGCTTCTTCCTCTACGCCGAAGAGACCGACTGGGCCTACCGGGCGACGCTCCTTGGATGGCGCCACGCGGAGGTGACCGCGGTGACGGCCGTGCACCACGGCGCGGGCACGAGCACCGACGCATCGCTGCGCGATGTGCGGTTCCACGCGTCGCAGGAGCGGTACTACCGCAAGCACTTCGGTCGCGCCGGATGGCAGTCGGCGCGAGCGGCGGTCATCGTCGGCTCGCTCGCCCGCGGGGCGGTGCTGCCGGGCGCTCGGGGTGCCGCCGCCCGTCGCCGAGCGCGCCTCTACCTGCGCGGCCCGCTGCGGGTCGCCGCATCCGTCGGGGCCGGCTGATGCGCATCGTGCAGATCGCGCCCACGATCGCACCGGGTCGCGGGGTGCCGGGCGTCGCGTGGGAACTCGCCCGCGCCTTCGGCGCAGCCGGCCACGAGGTGGAGTCCTTCACGTACGCCTCCGTACCGGGGATGCCGCTGTGGGCGGGCAGCCGCATCGGCCGACGCCTCGCGCAGGTGTGGCGCAGCGTGCGGTTCAGCATCCGTGGAACCTCGCTCGCCCGCGAGTACCTCGCGGCCCGCCCCGATGCGGTGTCGCTGTGCCACAACACCGCGGTCGTCGGCGATGTCTTCATCGACCACGGCCTGGTGTCCGAGGCGATGCGCGCCCACGGCGATTCGCGGTGGCGGCGCTGGGGCAATCCGCACCGCTGGTTCATCCACGTGCGCGAGCGGCGCCGATTGCGCGGCGACACGCATCGCGCCGTCGTCGTACCCACGTCCGCCGAGCGGGTGGTGCTCGAGCACGTGTACGGGCCCGTCCGCGCCCCGATCGAGGTCATCCCCCACGGCGTCGACCTCGGTCGCTTCCACCCCCCGACACCGACCGAACGCGCCGACGCGCGCGCGACGCTGCACCTCGACCCCGACGACCGCGTGGCGCTGTTCATCGGGCACGACCTGGAGCGCAAGGGCATCCGCGTGCTCGTCGACGCGATGGCGGATGCCCCCACGGTGCTGTTGCTCGTCATCGGCGGCTCGCGGCGACAGATCGACCGCGCACGGCGACACGCGGCAGACGCGGGCGTCGACACCCGCGTGCTCTTCCTCGGCCCCCGTCCCGACGTGGTGCCGTACCTGCACGCGGCCGACATGTTCGTCTTCCCGAGCGCCTACGAATCGAGCGGACTCGTGGTCGCCGAGGCTCTCGCGTGCGGTATCCCCGTCGTCGCAACCCGGGTCGGCATCGCACCGGATATCGTGGCTGAGGGGGTGTCGGGCTACCTCGTCCCCCGCGATCCGCGGGCGTTCGCCGATCGGATGGAGCAGATCGCGGCGACTGAGGCGGGCTCATGGGCGTCGGCGACCCGGGGAGCGGTGGCCGACCTCTCGTGGGACCGCACCGCAGCCCGGTACGTCGAACTGCTGGAGCGGATCGCGCGGGAGCGCACGACCGAGGAGAGACTGTGACCGACCGGCTGCGGATCCTGCATGTGGTCCACACCCAGCAGTTCGCGGGTGTCGAGCAGTTCGTGCGCCGTCTGGCGGTCGCGCAGGCGGCCGCCGGCCACAGCGTGCGGGTGATCGGCGGGGACCCCGAGCACATGTCCGCATCGCTCGATGAGGCCGGCGTACGGTACCGTCCCCCGCGCGCGGCCGCCGAGGTGATCCGCTCGATCGGGCTGGTCGCCGACGGGCTCGATGTGGTGAACACCCACATGACGGCGGCCGACACGGTGGCGATCGCCGCGATCGCCCTCTCACGGCACGCACCCGCTCTGGTCGCCACCCGTCACTTCGCGGCACCGCGCGGGGCGCGGCTGCCCGCCTTCGCGTCGCGCGCGATCGAACGCCGTCTCGACGGTGAGATCGCCGTGAGCCGCACGGTCGCACACGCGGCCGGGGTCTCGTCGACGGTCGTCTACGCGGGCATGGCCGAGCAGCCGCCGGTCGATCCGCAGAGCCGCGAGCGCATCGTGCTCATGGCCCAGCGGCTGCAGCCCGAGAAGCACACCGAGGTCGGGCTGCGCGCCTTCGCGCAGTCGGGCCTCGCGGCCGACGGATGGCGCCTCGAGGTTTCAGGCGACGGGCCGCAGCGCGCCTCGCTCGAGGCCGAAGCCCGGCAGCTCGGTGTCGCGGGTGCGGTTCGCTTCCTCGGCTTCCGCACCGACGTCGCCGAGCGGATGTGTGAAGCCGCCATCCTGCTCGCCTCTTCGCCGTTCGAGCATTTCGGTCTGTCGGTTCTGGAGGCGATGGCGGCAGGACTGCCGATCGTGGCGACCGATGCCGGCGGACACCGCGAGATGCTCGAGGGACTGGACGACAGAGCCCTCACGCCCGTCGACGACCCCGCGGCGGCCGCCGAGCGCTTGCGTGCTCTGGCCGAAGACGACGCGGGCCGCTCCGCCCTCGGCGACGCGGAACGTGCCCGACAGCTCGACCGCTTCACGATCGACCGCCAGGTGGCCGAGACGGATGCCGCCTATCGCGCTGCCATCGCGCACCGACGGGCGCGCGATGCGGGGAGCGCGGAGTGAGCGACCTCGTCGTCGTCTCGCTCGAGCGGTGGGACGATGTCTGGCGTCGCAACCAGTACCTCGTCGACGGCCTGCTGCGTCTCGATCCCGATCTGCGCGTCCTGTTCGTCGAGCCTCCGGCGGATCCGCTGCACGACGCACGGTCGCGGCGACGACCGGAGCGGGGGCATCGATCGCGACCGGTGGGCGACACCGGCCGACTGTGGAGCTGGCGCCCCACGAAGTGGTTCCCGCGACGGATCGACGCCGGCTTCGACGGTCGGTTCATCCGGGGAATCCAGGACGCGGCCGATGCGCTCGGCTTCCGCGATCCGGTGCTGTGGGTGAACGACCCCCGCATGGCCGGCGTGATGACCAAGACGGGGTGGCGCACTCTGTACGACATCACGGACGACTGGGCGGTGGCCGACCGTCCAGCGGCCGAACGCGATCGCATCGTGGAGGGCGAGTCGCTGCTGCTGGCCGAAGCGGACGAGGTCGTCGCCTGCTCGCCGGAGCTCGAGCACCGCAAGGCGGCGCAACGACCGTCGGAGCGGCACCCCATCGTCGTCATCCGCAACGCGGTCGACGTCGAGGACTACCAGCGACCGCGTCGGCGGCCCGCTCTGCTGCCCGCCGGCCGCACCGCGGTGTACGCGGGCACTCTGCACGAAGACCGCCTGGACGTCGACCTTGTCGTGTCGACCGCCGAGGCGCTGACCGGCGAGGTGTCGATCGTTCTCGTCGGCCCGAACGCGCTGGGCCGCGAGGCCACCGAACGGGTCCGCTCGGCCGGCGCCCTGCTGCCGGGCGCGCAGCCCCGCGACGTTCTGATCGGATGCCTGCAGCACGCCGAGGTGCTGATCGTGCCTCACCTGGTGAACGCCTTCACCGACAGCCTCGACCCGATCAAGCTCTACGAGTACCTGGCCGTAGGACGACCCATAGTGTCCACGCCCGTCGCGGGATTCCGTGACGAGCTTCGCTGCGTCGGACCCGCCGAGTATCCCGCGGAGGTGTCAGCTGCCGCACGAACGGAAGAACGATCACTGCGTCCCGGATCAACTCCCGGCGACTGGAGCAGTCGAGTCGCCGAGATGCACGACGTGCTCTGTCGGATGCCCCGGGAGCGGGGCGACTGAGGGGTGCGCTACGGCAGGGTTACCGCCGAACCGTTGCAGTTATTGCTGGGGTTGACGAGCGTGAACGAGGTCGACTGCGGTCCGAACACGACCACCGGACTCGCGGGCGGAGTGCACGGCTCGATCCAGCGGTAGCTGATGTTCATCTCGAAGCTGCTGGAGTTCCCGAACTCATGTCCGACGACCCAGAACTTGACGGTCTGGCCGGGCAACACCGTGAAGCTCGCGAAGCCTCCGCAGCCCGTCGCCAGGACCTGCGGCCCACAGTCGTCCTCGGTCCCGTTGAAGGTCCATACGGTGAAGTCGCTGAAGAAGGTGCCGCTGTTCAGCACCCTGGACTGTGCGCCAGTGATCTGGAGCACATAGGTCTCGGTCGCCGACGTGTTCGTCGCGTACGCCGGCACCTGAGGCGTCTTGTCCGTCCCTGCGCAACCACCATTACCGTTGCCGACCGTGGCACAGCCCTTGTTGAAGTCGAACACGGGGGGCGGCGGTGGCACGGACGCAGCGAAGGCGGGCACGGGGGCCGCGATCGCGATGGCGGGTACCGACCAGGCCATGGCCCTCGTCACCGTACGGCGGCTGACGCCCTTCTCTTTGGGCTGTTCGAGATCGCTCATGAGATGGCCCCTCTCGGGTCGGAGTGCCGCACACCCCTTGGCGGAGGATCTGCGCGCATGTGAATGAGTCGGGATGTCGCGTACTCCCAGAACCGCGACATGGGCCAATAAATCCCATCCGGCCCGTTCGAACGACCGCTCTCACTCATTCGTAACATTGCGCGGTGTTAGCGTTTTCGTGGCGTTCACACGAACCGGGGAGCGAAGGGAACGCATGCCCGAAGGATTCAGGCCGTCGCTCGGCCGACAGCTGAGGCAGCTGCTGTCGATGGCGGGTGCGCATCCCGTACGCTGGATCGCCGGCGTCGTCGCGGTTTCGCTCGTGCTCACGGCCCTCGACACGATCGGCGTCGCCGCGATG
>JAUHVN010000454.1 GCA_030425055.1 Actinomycetes bacterium
CACGAGGTCGACGCCGACGATCTCGACCAGCTCGTCCCAGGTCTTGAGGTTGTAGGTCGCCACGGCGTCGCGGCTGCGCACGTTGTCCCAGTGGTGCGTGGCCAGCTCGGTCTCGAGGGCGACGATGCGGTCGGCGGATGCCACCGGCTCGGCGACACCCGCGAGCTCGAGCATCCGCTCGACGTGCGCGCGGAAGGTCGTGCGCAGCTCGGCGAAGCTGTCGAGGCGGTAGTAGCTCTCGTCGGGCAGCGACAGGCCGCCCTGGACGAAGAAGGGCACGTAGCGGGTCGGGTCGCCCGGGTCGTTCTCGACGGCGAGCGAGGCGAAGCCCGACAGGCCGCCGCGCTCGAGCTCGCCGACCGTGCGCAGGAACGCCGGTATCGACCGCACGGTGTCGACGAGACCGAGCGGGTCTTCGAGCGGCGCCGCGCCGAGCTTCTCGACGAGGTCGGTGTCCATGAAGCTCGTGTAGAGGTCGCCCACCTTGCGGGCCTCGGTGCCCGGCTCGGCGGCCTGCGACTCCTCGACGATGGCGTGGACGTCCTTCTCGGCCTGTTCGGCGATCAGGTGGAAGGATCCCCAGCGGGCTTTGTCGTCGGGGATGGCGGTGCGTTCGATCCAGGCACCGTTGACGTGGCGGAACAGATCGTCTTGTGGACGGATCTCGTCGCTGAGTTCCTCGAGCGCGAGACCGGAGCGGGAGGCGTCGGGCATGTCTTCCAGGATAGGCCGCGCAGTCGACGCCGTGGGGCGCCTGTGGAGCGGGCCGCGTCCGGCGTCCGCCCGCGGCCCTACCCTCGGAGGGTGGCCACCCGCGAGACGCTCAATCGCAGCATCTTGCGTCTGGCCGTGCCCGCGCTCGGCGCGCTCGTCGCCGAGCCGCTCTTCCTGATCGTCGACTCGGCGCTCGTCGGCCACCTCGGCGTCACCCCGCTCGCAGGGCTCGGCATCGCTTCGGCGATCCTGCAGACGATCGTCGGTCTCATGGTGTTCCTCGCCTACTCGACGACCCCGGCCGTCGCCCGGCGGTTCGGTGCGGGTGACCCGTCGAAGGCCGTGTCGGTGGGCATCGACGGCATGTGGCTGGCCCTGGCCATGGGCGCGGGGCTCGCGATCGTCGGAGCGCTCGCGACCCCGCTGCTGGTCGGGCTGTTCGGCGCCGAAGCCGCGGTGGCCTCGGAGGCCGAGGTGTACCTGCGGATCTCGATGTGGGGTCTGCCCGCGATGCTCGTCGTGTTCGCGGCCACGGGGCTGCTGCGCGGGATGCAGGACACGGTGACGCCGCTGTGGATCGCGGGCATCGGCTTCGCGGCGAACGCGCTGCTGAACTGGCTGTTCATCTACGGCTTCGGCTGGGGCATCGCCGGTTCGGCCCTCGGCACGGTCGTCGCGCAGTGGGGCATGGTGGCCGCCTACGTGTGGGTGATCGGCCGGCTCGCGCGCACGCATGCCGCGACCGTGCGCCCGCAGCGAGACGGGGTGGGCGGATCGGCGCGGGCCGGCGGCTGGCTGTTCCTGCGCACCGTCTCGCTGCGCGCGGCGCTGCTGACGACGGTCGCGGTCGCGACGGCGCTCGGCACCGAGGAGCTCGCGGGCTGGCAGGTCGCCTTCACGGTGTTCTCCACCGCCGCGTTCGCCCTCGACGCGCTCGCGATCGCCGCGCAGGCGCTCATCGGCAAGGAACTCGGTGCCGGGCGCGAAGGCGAGGTGGCGCGGGTGCTGCGGCGCACCGTCGCGTGGGGCACGTGGTTCGGCGTGCTCGTGGGGCTGGCGATCGGCGGCCTGTCGGGCGTGATCGGCCTCGTGTTCACGGGCGATCCCGAGATCGCGGCCCTCGTGCAGCCCGCGCTCATCGTGCTCGCCGTGGCGCAGCCCGTGTGCGGCATCGTGTTCGTGCTCGACGGCGTGCTCATCGGCGCGGGCGATGCGAAGTACCTCGCACTCGCCGGCCTGATCAACCTCGTGCCGTTCCTGCCCGCATTGGTGCTGGTCGGGATGCTGCAGCCGGCCGGCGCGGCCGGACTCGCGTGGCTGTCGGTCGCCTTCTTCGGCGTCTACATGCTCGCGCGGCTGGGCACCCTCGGCTGGCGGGTGCGCGGTGCCGCCTGGATGACCGCCGGGGTATGACCGGCTCCTCCCCAGGACGCCGAGAGCGCGAACCCGTCCACGGGCGATCGACACGCGCAACGGTC
>JAUHVN010000455.1 GCA_030425055.1 Actinomycetes bacterium
CTCCGACGTCTCGGTCGAGGATCTGCAGAGGGGGTACGTGCAGGTCGTCCGCCACAACGCCGACGTCACCGGACTGGTGCAGCTGTTCGCGCGGCTGTCGGTGGATGCCGCCGAGCCCGGGCATCCGGCCCACGACTTCTTCGTCGAGCGCGGCCGCACGCTGCGCGCGATGTTCGCCGAGTCGATCGCGCGGGCGCAGGCCGACGGTTCGGTGCCCGAGACGGTCGACGCCGACACGCTCGCGCGGCTGTTCCAGGCGGTCGCCGACGGCCTGCAGGTGCAGTGGCTGCTCGAACCCGACATCGACATGGCGGCTACCGTGGAAGCCCTGTTCCAGTTGGTCATCCGGAAGGGACCCGAGGCCGATGCCGCATCCTGACGCGCCCGTCGTCGCGACCGAGGCGGGCGACGTCCGCGGAGTCTGGCGAGGCGCCCCGGATGCGGGCGGCTCGGCCGCGTTCCTCGGCATCCCCTTCGCGGAACCGCCCGTCGGCGAACTGCGCTTCGGCGCGCCCGTGCCGGCGCGCCCGTGGCGCGGCGTGCGGGATGCCACGACCTACGGCGCGACGCCACAGCGGGGCGACACCGGCATCACGCTCATCCCCGAGCCGTCGGTGCCGGGCGAATCGACCCTCAACGTCAACGTCTTCACCCCGGCCCCGGGCGACCCGGACGCGCGGCTGCCCGTGCTCGTCTACATCCACGGCGGCGGCTACGTCTCGGGTTCGCCCGCGAGCGCGTGGTACGACGGCGTCTCGTTCAACCGCGACGGCATCGTCACGGTCACCGTGTCGTACCGCCTCGGCTTCGACGGCTTCGGCCACATCGCCGGAGCACCATCGAACCGCGGTGTCCGCGACTGGCTCGCGGCGCTCGAGTGGGTGCAGCGCGAGATCGCCTCGTTCGGCGGCGACCCGGGAAGGGTGACGATCGCGGGGCAGTCGGCCGGCGGCGGGGCGGTGCTGACGCTGCTCGGGATGCCGCAGGCCCAGCACCTGTTCCACGCCGTCTGGTCGCTGTCGGGCGCGACCGCCGACGTGCCCGCCGAGCGCGCCCGTACCCTGTCGGCGAAGCTCGCGAACCTCGCCGGCGTGGCGCCGACCCGCGACGGCTTCGCGTCCGTCGACGAAGTGGGCCTGCGCGACCTGCAGAGCGAGGCCGCGAAGGCGCCCGGCACGGGTCTGCTGACGCCCGTCCGCGCGCTGCTCGACGACGGTCTGCCGTGGGGACCCGAGGTCGACGGCGACCTGGTGCCGCAACCGACGCTCGACTCGATCGCGGCCGGGGTCGGCGCCGACAAACCCCTCGTGATCGGCGCGACCGACGACGAGTTCACGATGGTGACCGACCGCCATCGTGATCGGCTGCGCGCCGTGCCCGCCTCGGTGGCCCTTCGACTGCTCGGACTCGACCGCGATGTCGCCCGTCGCTATCTCGCTGCCAACGCGGGCGTCCGCGCGAAGGGCACCGCCGCCCTGCTGGGCCGGTACGGCACCGACCAGAAGTTCCGCACTCTCGTCGTGCGGGTCGCCGAGGCCCGCGGGGACGCCCCGACGTGGGCGTACCGGTTCACGTGGGTGTCACCGACGCGCGGCTGGGCGCTGCACTGCCTCGACGTGCCGTTCTGGTTCGATCACCTCGACGCGGACGGTGTCGGGAGAATCGCGGGCGGGACGCCCCCGCGCGCGCTCGCCGAGGCCGTGCACGGCAGCGCCGCCGCCTTCCTGCGTGACGGCGACCCGGGCTGGACCCCGTGGTCGTCGAAGGCCGGCACGACGCGCATGTTCGGCACCGAGGCATCCGTCGCCGACGTCGACCCCGACGGCTACGCGAGCGTGCGCCCGCTGCTCTGAGCCGCCACCACCCCGGACGGCAACCGCTGCGGTGTCAGGTCAGCGCGGGGATGACGTCGCGCTCGAACAGGTCGACGCCCGACCGGTCGTACGCGTGCTCGGGGAAGTAGTGGATCGCGTAGTCCATGCCGCGAGCGCGCAGGTCGTCGAGCCGCTCGCACACCTGCTCGACGGTGCCGACGAGTGCCGTGCCCGACCGGTAATCCGCCATGTAGCGCTCGGTCGCGTCGCCCAGGAACGGCGCCACCCGTGACTCGATCCGATCGAGGCGCTCTTCGACCTCGCCCTCGGTCTCGCCGACCACGGTGTTGAAGTTGGCGCTGCGCACCACCTCGCCC
>JAUHVN010000035.1 GCA_030425055.1 Actinomycetes bacterium
CCTGCGGGTTCGACACCGCCACCACGCGCAATCCCGACGTGTGCACGAAGTACGCCTCGGGCGACTCGGAGTGGTGCTCGGCCGCGCCGACACCACCGGCCCACGGGATGCGGATCGTGATCGGCATCTTCACGTTGCCGTGCGTGCGGTAGTGGAGCTTGGCGACCTGGCAGACGATCTGATCGAACGCCGGGTACACGAAGCCGTCGAACTGGATCTCGACGACCGGTCGGTACCCGCGGAACGCCAGGCCGACGGCGGTGCCCATGATGCCGGCCTCGGCGAGCGGCGTGTCGATGACGCGCTGCGCGCCGTACTCGTCGAGCAGGCCGTCGGTGATGCGGAAGACGCCGCCGAGCTTGCCGATGTCCTCGCCCATGACGAGCACCTTGGGGTCGTCGGCCATCGCGCGGTGCAGGCCCTGGTTGATCGCCTTGGCCATCGTGAGCTGCGTCATCGCGCCACCTCCTCGTCGGCGAAGCCGTCGAGATAGGCGCCGAACCAGCGACGCTGCTCGTCCAGACCCGAGTGCGGCTCGGCGTAGACGTCGTCGAGCACCGTGATCGGCTCGCGCGTCTTCGCGCCCAGCGTCGCGGCGCGGACCTCGGCTCCAAAGGTGTCGGCGTCCGCGGCGACCTGCGCGACGAACTCGTCGTCGAACGCGCCCTCGGCGCGCAGCAGCGCCTCGAGGCGCGCGATCGGATCCCGTCGGCGCCACGCCTCGACCTCGTCGCGGTCGCGGTAGCGCGTGGGGTCGTCCGACGTGGTGTGCGGACCCATGCGGTAGGTCACGGCCTCGATGAACGCGGGACCCCCGCCGGCGCGGGCGTTCTCGAGCGCCCAGCGCATCGCCGCCAGGCACGCGAGCGCGTCGTTTCCGTCGACGCGCATGCTCGGGATGCCGAACCCCGGCGCGCGCCCCGCGATCGGGAACTTCGCCTGCACCGTGACGGGCTCGGAGATCGCCCACTGGTTGTTCGTGCAGACGAAGACGACGGGCGCCTGGAACGACGAGGCGAAGACCATCGCCTCGTTGACGTCGCCCTGGCTGGAGGCGCCATCGCCGAAGTAGGCCGCGGCGACCTGGTCGGTGCCGTCGCGCTGGATGCCCATCGCGTACCCGACCGCGTGCAGCGACTGCGCGCCGATGATGATCTGCGGCGTGGCCGTGTTGATGTCGTAGGGGTTGTACGTG
This sequence comes from Actinomycetes bacterium, assembly GCA_030425055.1. Lineage (GTDB taxonomy): Bacteria > Actinomycetota > Actinomycetes > Actinomycetales > Microbacteriaceae > Microbacterium. The sequence goes on from JAUHVN010000035.1 coordinate 1,196, forward strand.
GAGTGGGCCTCACCTCGCCACGCCAGCACGAAGTCGGCGGGCTTCGCCCCGCGCACGTAGTTGACCCCGATCTCGCGATAGCTGGGGAAGACGAAGTCGTCGTCGCGGAAGGCGCGCGCCGTGCCGACCTGCACGGCCTCCTGACCCTCGCAGGGGGCCCACAGACCCACCTGGCCCTGACGCTGCAGGGCGATGCCCTCGGTGTCGATGCGACGCACGATCACCATGTCGCGGTAGAGCCCGCGCAGGGTGTCGAGGGAGATGTCCTTCACCCACGGATCGAGGTCGGGATCGGCGACGCGCTCGCCGTCGGGGTTCAGCAGCCGCGCGACATCATCGATGTCGGTGGCAAGATCGGCCGTTGGTGTCTGAGTGTGCGCCATCGTCGTCCTCCTCGTGTCGAGCCCTCCTCGTGAGAGGGATCGTCGCGGATCGCCGGCGTCATCGCCGACGTGGCCGACGATACGTCGATCTCGCACCTAGCTCAAGCATTCACGATCCCCTTGAGCATGTTGCCAAGCAAGCAGGCGATCGACCGTGCTAACGTTTCGCAGTATGAATGCCCTCGATCATGTCGACCTGGAGCTTCTGGCCGCCTTGTCAGCCGACCCGCGTGCGACCGTCGTCGCACTCGCGGACAAGCTGGGCCTGTCGCGCAACACCGTGCAGGCGCGAATGACCCGACTCGAGAAGTCGGGCGTCTTCCTCTCCTATGAGAGATCGATCTCGGCGATCGCACTCGGCTTCCCCATCGAGGCGTTCATCAGCGTCACCGTGCGGCAGGCGGATCTTCCGCGCATCACCGAGCAGCTGCTGCGCATCCCCGAGATCGTGCAGGCGCACGGCTTGAGCGGTCAGGTCGATCTGCTGGTGCGCGTCGCGTGCCGCGACACGCAGCATCTCTTCGACACGGACGCCCGCATCCTCGCGATCGAAGGCGTCGAGCGCACCGAGACGTCTCTTGTGATGGGCGAGGTCATCCGCCATCGCGTGGTGCCGCTGCTCGAGCTCGCGGGCGAAGACCAGCGCTGAGTCCCGTCCGACGGTCATCGGGCTCACGCATCCTTCTGCTGTTACAGTGTTCAGAAGATTCTGAACGATTGGAACACTCATGGATGCGGATGCCGCCCGGCGCTACGCCGAGGAAGTCGGAGTCGCGCTCACGCAGATGGGCACGACCCCGTCGTTCGGCACACTGCTCGGCTGGCTCCTGATCTGCGAGCCGCGCGCCCAGACGACGGCGCAGCTGTGCGAGGCCGTCGGACTGTCGAAGGCGTCGGTGTCGACGGGCATGCGCGCGCTCGAGAGCTCGGGTCTGGTCCGCCGGGTGCCGACCGACGGTCGCGGTCACGCCTACGAGATCGATGACGACGCCTTCGTCCGCGCGATCGATCCCACGGCCAAGATGCGCGCCTTCCTGACCGTGCTGCGCAGCGGGCTCGACCTCGTCGGCGACGATGCGCCCCGCGCACAGCGACTTCAGCACAGCTACGACTTCTACGCGTTCATGATCGAGCGCATCCCCGCGCTCATGGACGAGTTCCGCGCGCACCAGACAGGAGAGGGACGATGACGAGGATTCTCATCGCGACCGTCGGGTCGCGCGGCGACGTGCAGCCCTACGTCGCACTGGCCAAGGGGCTGATCGCAGCAGGGCACGAGCCCACCGTCGCGACGTGCGAGCGGTTCCGCTCCTTCGTCACGGGACACGGCGTCGCGTTCGAGCCGCTCAGCGACGACATCCTGCTGCTGCTCGACTCGGATGCCGGGCGCACCGCGATGGACGAGTCCAGCGGCCTCGTGGGAACGATCAAGACCAACCTCGCGCTCGCCAAGCAGGCGGGCCCCATCAACGAGCGTCTGCTCGGCGACGTGTGGCGCGCCGCGCAGGCGGCCGAGCCCGAGCTGGTGGTCTACCACCCCAAGGCCCTGGCAGGGCCACACGTCGCCGAAGCGCTCGGTGTGCCCGCCATCGAGGCGCTGCCGGTTCCGGTCATCGTGCCCACCGGCGAGTTCCCGGTCATCGGTCTGCCCCGACTCCCCCTCGGCGCGGGCTACAACCGACTGACCTACCGGCTCGTGTCGGCCGGCTACCGGCAGTACGAGAAGATGGCCAACCGCTTCCGCGCGGACGAACTGGGCCTCGCGCCCGTCAAGAACGCCGCGATGCTGACGCGCCTGCCCGACGGCCGGCCCATCGAGGTGCTCCACGCCGTCAGCGAGCACGTCCTGCCGCGTCCGGCGGACTGGCCCGCGCATGCGCACCTCTCGGGCTACTGGTTCCTCGACGGGGAGGACGCCTGGACTCCCCCGCAGGATCTCGTGGAGTTCCTGGATGCCGGTGAACCGCCCGTCTACGTCGGATTCGGCAGCATGGCCGGCCGCGATCCGGCCCGCATGACGCGCGAGGTCGTCGCGGCGCTCGAGCAGGCGGGAGTGCGCGGCATCCTGGCGTCCGGCTGGGGTGGCCTGGACACCGCCGGGCTGCCGGACTCGGTGCTCGCGATCACCGAGGCTCCGCACGACTGGATCTTCCCGCGGGTGTCGGCCGTCGTCCACCACGGCGGCGCCGGCACGACCGCGGCGGGCCTCCGTGCGGGCCGCCCGACCGTGGTGTGCCCGTTCATCGTGGACCAGTTCTTCTGGGGTGCGCGCGTCGCCGACCTCGGTGCCGGTCCGACCCCGGTGCCTCAGAAGAAGCTCACGGCCGACCGGCTGGCCGCCGCGATCCGCCAGGCGACGACGGATGCCGGCATCCGCTCGACGGCGGAGCGCATCGGCGCCGCGATCTCGGCCGAAGACGGCATCGCCACCGCGGTCGCGCAGATCGACGCGGTTCTCGCGACGACACGCTGATCGCGGTCGCCTCACAGCAGGCGTGATGTGCGGCGGGGGCCGTGGCCGGACGGCCCCCGCCGGACGTCCGGCAGATCAACGGGCGATGAATCGCCCATCGGACATCCCCCCAGCACCCCCGACCGGCTGTGCGGGCGGGGCGTCGATCACGACCGCGGAGGCGGGCGCCGGGCCGCCTGCATCGCCGAACGGCAGCACGAGCACCGCGAGCAGCGCTCCCGTCGCCGCGATCCCTGCGATCGTGACGCCGAAGCGCGCGACCTGCGCGGGTCCGCCGAAGTCGACTGCGGCACGACGACGCGCGTTCGCGGGCGGTGCCGACGCGAGCCGCTCGGCGATCCGGCGGCGTCGTTCGATGTCACGGGTGAGCTCCGCTGCCTGGTGCTGCGACAGTCCGTGGCCCACCGACGTGGTGTAGTCCATGACGCGTTCCTTCCCGTGGTGCCGACCGTGAGCCGGCGCGGCGTGATGGATCCACGGTGACCTCGGGCGGTATCCGAACGGTTCCCTCCCGGTATTCGTCTGGTATTCATGAACGACCGGAGTCGTTGACCCCGCACGCGAGGTCGTGAACCATGGCCGGCATGGCTATCGACGTACTGGGGCCGGTGCGCGTCGAGTCCGCTTCACTGCACCCACGGGAGCGGGCGGTGCTCGCCGCGCTCGTCGTCAGACGCGGCATCCCGCTCGCCCCCGAAGATCTGGCGGAGGCGATCTGGGCGGGCGCCGAACGCCCCGCGACCTGGAACAAGCAGGTGCAGCAGGCGGTAGCCCGGCTGCGCAAAGCCCTGGGTGCGGATCACATCGCCACGACCGCCGCCGGGTATCACCTCGACGCGGATCCCGACGAGATCGACGCCGTGCGGTTCGAGAGCCTCATCGCGCAGGCACGCCGCCACCACCTCGACGGAGAGCCCGGTCGCGCGGTCGACGGCTATCGACGCGCGCTCGCGCTGTGGCGCGGGCGCCCCTACGACGAGCTGAGCGCGTGGCCCGAGGCCGTCGCAGCGGCGTCCGATCTCGAGCAGCTGCGCGTCGAGGCGGGCGAGGCCCTCCTCCGCGCACGGATCGACGCGGGCGACGCCCTCGGAGTGATCCCCGAGGCCGAGCGCCTGGTGCGGGACGAGCCGCTGCGCGAATCGCGCTGGGCGCTGCTGGCGCTCGCGCTGTACCGCTCCGGTCGCCAGGCCGACGCGCTCGCGACGCTGCGCGCGGCCCGCGAGCGGCTCGCCGACGAACTCGGCGTGGATGCCGGCAGCGAAATCGTCGAACTCGAGCAGGCCATCCTGCAGCACGACGATGCCCTCGACCGCACCCTCAGCGTCGCGCAGACGCGCGCGGACTGTCCGTATCGCGGTCTCGGCACGTATCAGGAGTCGGATGCCGACGACTTCTTCGGTCGTGAGCGCGAGATCGCCACCGCGACGCGGCGGCTCGACGAGACCGGTCTGCTCGTCGTCACCGGCGCCTCGGGGTCGGGCAAGTCCTCGCTCGTGCGAGCGGGCGTCGTGCCGTCGCTGCGGCGTCGCGGTCGTCGTATCCGCACGGTGGGGCCCGGCCCCACCGTCGTCGGCGAGGTGCAGGCTGCCGTCGATGGCCGAAGCGACACCGATGTCGTCGTCGTCGACCAGTTCGAGGAGATCCTCGAGGCCGACGCGGCGGCGGCAGCCGAGGTCGCGTCGCTGCTGGCGGCGTTCGTCGCCGACGACGGCCGGGCGATCATCACGGTGCGGTCGGACTACCTCGACGCGTGCGCGGCCGACCCGTCGCTCGCGCCTCTCATGGCCGAGGGCGTGCTGGTCGTGCCGCCCATGGACTCGGACGACCTGAGGCGCGTGATCGAAGCTCCGGCCGCGGCGGCCGGACTGCGCCTCGAACCGGGACTGATCGAGTTGATCCTGCGCGACTCGGCCGGGGCGCCCGGCATCCTGCCCCACCTCTCGCACGCGCTCGCCGAGACGTGGGCGCGTCGCGAAGGGCCGGTGCTCACGGTGGCAGGGTACGAGGCGACGGGCGGGATCGCGGGCGCGATCGCGCAGTCCGCCGACCGTCTCTACCAGCGGCTGGACCCCGCCGACCAGGAGCTCTGCCGGTCGACGCTGCTGCGCATGGTCGCGCTGGCGCCCGACGGTCTGCCCGTGCGGCGCCGGCTCGCGACCGCGCCGCTGCGCGCCGAAACCGCTCAGGCGAACGTGTTCGAGGCGCTCGCGCACGCGCGGCTCGTGAGCGTCGAGGGCGATTCGGTCGTGCTCGCGCATGAAGCGCTGACGCGCGCCTGGCCGAGGTTCCGCGGCTGGCTGCAGGAGGGCGCCGAGGCGCTCGCCGTGCTCGGCCACGTCGAGTCGGGCGCGGCCGTGTGGGATGCCGGTGGACGCAGCGACGACGACCTCGCCCGCGGCGCACGCCTGCAGGCGATGCTCGAGATCCGCGACGAACTCGACCTGCGTCTCACCGCGACCGAGGCCGCCTTCATCGACGCCAGTGCGGTGCGCGACCTGAGCGAGCGGCGCGCTCTCGAGGCCGCCGCTGATGCCGAGCGCCGCCAGAACCGGCGGCTGCGCTTCGCGATCACGGGTGTCGTCGGGATGCTTGCGATCGCGTTGGTCGCGGGCGGGCTCGCCGTGCGGAGCGCGGTAGGTGAGAGCGCGGCGGCGGAGGACGCCCGGATCGACGCGCTCGTGAACGAGGTCACCGTGCTCCGATCGTCCGACCGCGCCGTTGCGGCTCTGCTTGCTGCCGAGGCCTTCCAGCGATGGCCGGACGACACTCGGTCCCGCGCGGCCCTGTGGGGGATGCTCACGTCCGACGCCGGCGCCGTCGAGAACGTCTTCTTCACCGGCACCGAGCAGCGTGTCGGAGGCGCAATCCTTCCGGATCACGAGTCCGCGCTGATCGTCCGCGACGAGCGGCACGTCGAAGTTCGCAGCACGCGCACCGGTGAGGTGATCCGCAGCTTGGATGTCGAGCTTCCACTGAGCGGCAGTCCCCGGCGCCCGTTCGTTGCGCTCTCGGCGGACGGCCGCATCGCCACGATCGTCGATGACGGCGTCATCGAGGAGGACGGTTCCTATGACACCGTTCTGTCCGTCGTTGATGTGGAGACCGGATCGCTGAGGATCCCATCGATGCATCTGGACCGGATCATGCAGACGTATGAGATCAGTCCCGACGGTGAACTGCTCGCGTACATCGACGTCGAAGGCGGGGACCTGGTTCTCATCGACCTCGAGACCGGAGGCACGCGCGACATCAAAGGACTTGCCTCCGAGACATTGGGCACCGGTTATTGGCCAGGATCGGTCGCATTCGGTGGGGCCGATGCGGTGACTGTCGGGCTGGTCACCGGAGAGCTTCTCAGTGTCGACCTCGCGACACTCGAGGTGACGTCGATCGCGTCCGCACCGGGGCTCCACATCAACGTGAGCCTCACCGCCCTCGAAGACGGAGGCCATCTCGCGACGGGGCATGGCGGAATCGCCCGTCTCGATTCTGGGGGGGATGTGGTGTGGCGGAGTGACGAGGATGAGTTGGGCTTGCCGTGCATCTTCCATGCGGTCGAGGTCGAGCACGATCGCCTGTTCTGCGGCGACCAGTCCGGACTCATCGAGGAGCGGAGTCTCGACACGGGCGAGCGCAGAGGGCGCTCTCTCGAGTATCAGCTCGGCGCCACCGGGGAGCTGACGGTGGGCGATGATGAACTGCTCATCATGAGCGCGATCTCGCCGAGTATCGGCCGATGGCGACTCAGCGCAGCGCCTCGGTCGGTGACTGAAGTGATTGCTCCCGGCTCCTCGCTGGGCGGATTCGACCCGGACGGCCGGTACTTGCTCCTGGCATCCCGCGCCGAGGCAGGCCCTGACATCGAGTACACGGTTCGCGAGGCCGCTACGAACGAGAGCGTGCTGAACGCGACGGCGATGGTCGCCTACTGGGTGGGGCCGGGCATCCTGCGCACGGTGACTCCAGACCGCGAGAACTACTACATCGACGTCGCGTCGGGGGCCGTCCGCGCGGCGCCACTGCACGACCACGAGAGGTCCGAGGAGTACGGCTGGGCAGAGCCGCGGCCCAGCCGCGAAGGAACGGAGTTCTTCGACATGGCGTGCTGCTCCGGCGAGGTTTCGACCGTCGACGCCGTTTCCGGGCTTGCGACCGGTATCGAATACGATCTCGTCGGCGCCGGGTTCGGCGCCGTGACGAACGCTGACGATTCGATCGTCGCCTTCCTGGCTGCCGATGACCGCGAGGATGCCATCGGCGAGATGTGGCTGGGTGTGTTCGATACGAGCACGGGCGCTCACCTTGCTGAGCGTCCGGTCTCGGATGTCACGACGATCGCCATGACTTCCGACGGACGTATCGTCGCCGGCGGGTATGGATCTCTCACGGTCATGAACAGCGAGCTTCAGTCACAGCAGGTGATTCCCGCGCCTCCCGGCGAGATTTCGGCGCTTTCGATCAGCCACGACGACGCCCTCCTCGCCGCGGGCACTGATGAATGGGCAGTGGCTCTGTACGACCTCGATGCCGGCATGTTGCTCGGGGAGCCGATTTCCGCCGCCGACCCCTGGCCCGGAACCGTCGTCGAACTCGACCCCGACGGCGACTACATCCTCGTGAACATGTCGGCGGGAGTCGTGCGATGGAGCCTCGACCCCGACGTCTGGTTCGAGCAGGTTTGCCGGATCGCAGGCCGCAACCTCACCCAGGCCGAGTGGGACACACACCTGTCCGAGATCGGCGAGTACCGCGAGACCTGCGACTTCCCCACCGCGTGAGCGCTAGCGGGCCGCAGCCGGGATCCTTCCGGCATCCGCGTCGAGCTTGACGGCGATGACTCCCGCGAGCAGCAGCGCTCCACCGACGAACTGGATCGGGGCCGGGGTCTCGCCGAGCAGCAGCCACGCGAACCCGAGGGCGAACAGCACTTCGGACAGACCGATGAACGACGCGAGTCGCGAGCCGACCCGTGGCACCGCCATCACGCCGAACGCGTACCCGAGCGCGGTCGAGGCCGTCGCGACCCACAGCAACGGGATGTACCAGGGAAGCGTGACACCGGCGATCTCGACCGATACCGCCGGGGCGTGGAACGGCATGACGCCGGTGACCGCGAGCAGGATCATCGCGAGCGCCCCGACCAGCAGGCCGCCCGCGGCGAGGGCGAGCGGCGGCAGGTCGTCGCCGGCCCGCTCGGAGATCACGAAGTACGCGGCCGCACACACCGCGGCGCCGAGCGCGAAGAGTGTGCCGAGCAGGTCGAAGCGGGCGCCCGCGAGGTCGACGACGAGCACCAGTCCGACGATCGCGAGAACCGATCCGCCGATCACGAGGCGCGACGGGCGCAGCCGCGTGCGCGCCCACACCCACACGACGATCATCACGGGTGCCAGATACTGGATGAGCAGGGCCACGGCCACCGGCATCCGCTGCATCGCCGAGAAGAAGAGCAGCTGGCAGCCGAGCACGGCCGTGAGGCCGAACACGACGATGATGCCCGCGTGCCGGATGAGGAATCGCGGGTCTCGGCGGATCGCCTTCACCAGAGCGGGGGCGAGCACCAGCCCGGCGATCCCCATTCGCACGACCAGGGCCGCGCTGAGCGACCAGCCGGCTTCCAGCAACGGCTTCACGAGCGGGCCGCTCGACGAGAAGGCCAGCGCCGACGCGACGGCGAGGATGAGCCCGGTCGGGCGCGGCCGAGCCGGTGCGACGACGGGGAGGACGATAGGAGCCGTCGGAGCAGTCATGCGGTCCGTCCAGGGAGTCAGGAGTGAACGGTGATTACACTGGTGACAGTACTGCCCCACAAGGTCAGGAGTCAACATGGTTTTCGGTCATGACACCCGAGATTCGCTCGCGGCTGCCGTCGACCTCGTCAACACCCTCCCCGTCACCGACACCGAAGGCGCCGACACCCTCTCGAATCTCGCCGATCTCGAGGCCTTCCTCACGACGCATCCCTTCTCGGGATCCATTCACCGCAGTCCCGAAGAGCTCGCCGAGGTCCGCGCCATCCGACCCGTGCTGCGCGAACTGTGGCTGGTCGATCGCGTCGGCGCGGTGCCGATCGTGAACCGGATGCTGCAGGAGGGGAACGCCCTGCCGCAGCTGGCGATTCACGACGACTACGACTGGCACATCCACGCCACTCCCCCGGATGCGCCCCTGGCCACGCGCATCCTCGTCGAAGCGGCGATGGCCTTCGTCGACGTCATCCGGTCGGACGAGTACGAGCGCGTGCGCGTGTGCGCAGCCGACGACTGCCTGAGCGTCTACATCGACTACTCGAAGAACCGGTCGAAGCGGTATTGCGACACCGGCAACTGCGGAAACCGCATGAACGTCAACGCCTACCGCCGGCGCAAGGCGCGCACCGAACTCAGCGGGTCCTGACCTCGGCGAGGAACGGCTCGATCACCGCCGCCGCCTCCGCCGGCGTCTCGTAGTGGATGAGGTGCCCGACGTCGGGGATTTCGACGAGCCGGGCGTCGGCGAACATCGTCGCGAGCTCGCGCTCCTTCTCGATGGGCGTGATGTCGTCGCGGACGGCGGCGACGAGCAGGGTCGGCACCTCGATGCGCGGGGCTGCGGCGCGCACGTCGTGCGACACCGACGTGACGAACGCGTCGTGCAGCACGTCGCGGTCGGCGAATCGCGAGAAGTAGGTCGCGTGCTGGTCGTGCACGAACGCGCGCAGCGCCGGGTCCTTCGTCTTGGCCATCGTCTCGCTCATGACGCGCACGATGAGCCCGTTTCGCAGCAGCGCGTCGCCTACGCGGTCGGGCAAGCGGGCACCGGCGGCGTAGTACAGGATCGCGAGCCGGGTCATGATGCCGCGCGGACCCTCGAGCGCCGGCGCGCCGATCGGGTTGACGAGGATCAGCGCGGGTGTCTCGAGCCCATCGGCGACGGCGGCCGCCGCGACGATCGACCCGAATGAGTGCCCGAGCACGACGGCACCGGGTGCGACGGCAGCGACGAACGCCGAGAGCCAGTCCGTGTACGCCGACAGGTCGTGGGTGCGGTCGGGCAGGGGCGCGGTCTCGCCGAACCCCGGCAGGTCCGGCATGATCACGCGGATGCCGGGCAGGTGGGCGACCACGGGCTCGAGCCCGTGGTGCTCGCCGCGGAAGCCGTGCACGGCGACGACGGTCGATTCCGCATCGGCGGGACCGTACATCCAGTACGCCGTCGTTCCCCCCAGCACCTCGACCTCGACGCGGGCGACCGGGATCGCTGCGAGGAGCTCGGCGTAGGGATTGGCGGCCACCCGTCGAGTCTACGAAACCCACCGGCCGCGACGCCCCGAACGCTCGGGAGGAGACTCGGCGTTCGGGAGGACCGATTCAGCGGATGCCTCCTCCGCAGCATCCGTCCTCCTCCCGCCGTGAGCCGACGCGGAGCGCCTTGCCGCCGATGTCGGAGCCGGCCCATACCGTGGGCGGCATGCAGCATCCGCCGGCCGAGACGCTCCCCCTGTTCCGCAGGCCGGAGTGGCTGCGGGTCGTCGGCGTGTTCGACCTCGAGACCACGGGCGTCGACGTGCGGTCGGATCGCATCGTCACCGCGCACGTCGGCGTGCTCGACGCCGACGGCGGCGTCGTGCGGGCACGCGACTGGCTGGCGGATCCCGGCGTCGCGATCCCCGAAGGCGCGACGGCGGTGCACGGCATCACCACCGAGCGCGCGCGCACGGAGGGCCGCCCCGCAGCGGAAGTCGTGCGGGAGGTCGTCGACGCGCTGCGCGCACTGCTCGACGCCGGCATCCCGATCGTCGCCTACAACGCGCCCTACGACTTCTCGCTGCTCAAGCACGAGGCGCTGCGCCACGGCATCCCGCCGATCATCGATCCGTCGCCGGTCATCGACCCGCTGGTCGTCGACAAGGCCTATGACCGGTGGCGTCGCGGCAAGCGCACGCTGGCGGTCGTCGCCGAGCACTACGCCGTGCGGCTCGACGGAGCACACGAGGCGTCCGCCGATGCGGTGGCCGCCGGACGCGTCGCCCAGGCCCTCGCCGACCGGTTCGCGCCGTGGCTGCCGCCGACCGCCCACGAGATGCACACGCGTCAGATCGCCTGGGCGCGTGCACAGGCCGCGAGTCTCACCGACTACTTCGTGCAGATCGGGCGACTCGACCCGCAGGAGCGCCTCGACGGCAGTTGGCCGATCCGCTGACCGCGCCGGAAACGCGAAAGACCCCGCCGAAGCGGGGTCTTCCAAGCGGCTGGAGTTACTTCGAGCCGCCGAAGTTCTTGAAGCGCTGGTTGAACTTCTCGACGCGACCGGCCGAGTCGAGGATGCGCTGCTTGCCCGTGTAGAACGGGTGCGAGGCCGACGAGATCTCCACGTCGATGACGGGGTACTCGACGCCGTCGAGCTCGATCGTCTTGTCGCTGGTGACGGTGGAACGGGTGAGGAAGGTCTCGCCCGAGCCGAGGTCACGGAACACGACGGCCTGGTAGTCGGGGTGGATGTCGGTCTTCATGCGGAATCCTTCGGACAGTGGGAAGTCTGCGGTGCGATGGCACCAAAGAGCGATTCTATCAGCACGGCCGCCGGAAGCGGAATCGAGGTCAGAGCGCAGCGCGCGCCGCGTAGCGGCCGGCATCCTCGGTGAGCACGATCGGCGCACCGAAGGTCTCGGTGAGCGCCTCGGCGGTCAGGGTCTCGCCCAGCGGTCCGGCCGCGACCGTCTTGCCTTCGCGCAGCAGCAGCACGTGGGTGAAGCCGATCGGGATCTCCTCGACGTGGTGAGTGACCATCACCATCGCCGGCGTGCTCGGCGCCTGGGCGTACCCGCCCAGCAGTCCCAGCAGTTCCTCGCGTGCGCCCAAGTCGAGGCTCGCGGTCGGCTCGTCGAGCAGCAGCAGCTCGGGGTCGGTCATCACGGCGCGCGCGATCTGCACGCGCTTCTGCTCGCCGTCGCTCAGCGTGCCGAACGTGCGGTCGGCGAGACCGTCGAGTCGCCACTCGGCGAGCACGCGCAGTGCTCGCCGCTCGTCGATGTCCTCGTACTCCTCGCGCCAGCGCCCCGTCACCGAGTACGCGGCGGTGAGCACGACGTCGAGCACCGTCTCCTCGGCCGGAATGCGGCGTGCCATCGCCGACGACGCGAATCCGATGCGCGGGCGCAGCTCGAACACGTCGGTGCGGCCGAGCGTCTCGCCCAGCACCTCGACCGTGCCCGACGTGGGGTGCACGAGGGTGTCGGCGAGCTGGAGCAGAGTGGTCTTGCCCGCTCCGTTGGGGCCAAGGATCACCCACCGCTGATCGTCGCTGACCGACCAGTCCAGGTGGTCGACGATGTCTCTGGCGTTTCTTGTGACGACGACGTCGGCGAACTCGAGCACCTGCGGCATGCGGCTAGCCTACCGGCCGGTCTGGGCGACCTCCGCGTAGAGAGCCTCGGTCTGCTCGGCGATCCGCTGCCAGCTGAAGTCGTCGGCGGCCCGACGCCGCCCCGCCTCGCCGTACTCGGCGGCCTTCGCGGTGTCGCTCACCACCTCGGTCAGCACACGTGCGAGATCGGCGACGAACGCCTCCGGGTCGGTGGGGGTGCCGGTGCCGTCCTGCACCTGGTCGATCGGCACGAGGCGCCCGGTCACTCCGTCGACGACGACTTCCGGGATGCCTCCGGTCGCGGTGCCGACGACGGCGGCGCCGCACGCCATGGCCTCGAGGTTGACGATGCCCAGCGGCTCGTACACCGACGGGCACACGAAGGTCGTCGCGGCTGTGAGGATCGCGCTGAGCTCGTTGCGCGGCAGCAGCCGGTCGATCCACACGACGCCCTGGCGTGTCTCCTGCAGCCCACGGACGAGCCCCTCGACCTCGGCCATGATCTGCGGCGTGTCGGGCGCGCCCGCACACAGGACGAGCTGCACGTCCTCGGGCAGCCTCTCTGCCGCCCGCAGCAGGTAG
>JAUHVN010000456.1 GCA_030425055.1 Actinomycetes bacterium
CGCCCAATAATTCCGGATAACGCTTGCACCCTACGTATTACCGCGGCTGCTGGCACGTAGTTAGCCGGCGCTTTTTCTGCAGGTACCGTCACCCGAAGGCTTCTTCCCTGCTAAAAGAGGTTTACAACCCGAAGGCCGTCGTCCCTCACGCGGCGTTGCTGCATCAGGCTTGCGCCCATTGTGCAATATTCCCCACTGCTGCCTCCCGTAGGAGTCTGGGCCGTGTCTCAGTCCCAGTGTGGCCGGTCACCCTCTCAGGCCGGCTACCCGTCGTCGCCTTGGTGAGCCGTTACCTCACCAACTAGCTGATAGGCCGCGAGCCCATCCCGGACCGAAGTTCTTTCCAGCTGCTGAAGATGCCTTCGCAGCTCGTATCCGGTATTAGACGCCGTTTCCAGCGCTTATCCCAGAGTCCGGGGCAGGTTGCTCACGTGTTACTCACCCGTTCGCCACTGATCCGGCGGAGCAAGCTCCGCTTTCACCGTTCGACTTGCATGTGTTAAGCACGCCGCCAGCGTTCATCCTGAGCCAGGATCAAACTCTCCGTGAAGAAATGTTGCTGCGACCTCCCGGAATTAGGGAGGAGCAGCGAGTTTGATCTGACCAAAGGGATGTCATTGCTGACTATCCGTTGCCGGCGCCGAAGCGCCGGTCTTTGATCCAAAGGAATCTCTACGATCAGCAGAGCTGACCGACGAGGTTATTTGGCATTTGACAAGTGCACGCTGTTGAGTTCTCAAGGATCGGATGCTCCTGCTGCTCAGCCTCTCAGCCTCGCCCGCAGGGCAACTTCTCTATCTTACCCCCGCCGCTCCAGCAGGTCAAATCGACCGGTCCGGATCTTCGCGACCCAGACGACAGTCTGCGACCGCTCCGCGTGGAGGGGGCACCCCATCGTAGACCCAAGGGTCTTGGACTCTCAAGGAGTCCGTTTCGGTGGGGGTGTTTTCCGCTTGAGGGGGCGGGGCTCTCGGCCTCTCCGCTCTTCCCTTTGGGGCGAACAACGAATACGTTACGCGGACCTGAACCCTTTGCCAAATCGACTGTGATTCCCGGGCGTGTCGCGCCCGTGGAGGGCCGCCGACCGCATGCCACAACCCCTGGTGCGGGGCCGAATCGGGGCGTATCGTCCCGGTATGGCCCAGCCGCTGCAGCCGCTCGCGCGCGGAGCACTGCCGCGCGACCTCGCAAGCGGTGCGGCGGAGGTGTTCGGCAGCGACCGCGTGGTCGAGTGGTGCGAGGAACTGCTGGCCGGGCGCGCGAGCGCGGGTGACACGGAGTGGCCCGACATCGCATGGCTCGGCGGCACCGTCGGATGGCAGCCGTACTGGTCGCGGGTGTGGGGCGCGCGCGGCCTGATGCACATCGGCCCCCCGGCGCGTCCCGACATCGTGTTCGACGCACTCGACGACGAGGCCTGGCGCGTGCGCGAGATGTCGCTGAAGGTCGTCCGCCGCCACGGCCTGGACGACCCCGCCGGACGCGTCGAGCTGCTCGTCCGCGACCCGGTCGAGCGGGTGCGCATCCAGGCGTGGACCGCGCTGGGGCTCGCCGGCGACGATCCCCGCCCGCACTCGTCGTGACCGCGAGCGGCCGCGCGCTCCTCGAGCACATCTGGCGAACGCTCGACCGCGCGCACGGCGAGCTCGCCCTCGTCGACCGGCCGACGCGTCCGGTTCCCCTCCCCGCCCGAACCGACGCGGCAGGACTGGCCTGGGCGAGCGTGACCGCCGCGGCACTGACCGCCGCGCGACTCGCCGGCGCCGCGCGGGTGCGGTGCGACCCCGACGCGATCGCGGTCGCGTACTCCAGCGAACGGCACCTCCGCCTCGACGGTGTCCGCCCCGACGCGTTCGCGCCGCTTTCGGGCTTCTTCCGCACGGCCGACGGATGGGTGCGCACCCACGGCAACTATCCGCACCACGCCGATGCGCTCCGCCGCGGACTCGCCCTGACCGCCGACGTCGATCGAGACCGGGTCGCCGCGGTGCTCGGCACTCTGTCGGCAGCCGACGCCTCCGCCGCGATCACGGCGGTCGGCGGACTGTGCGTCGTGGTCGCCCCCGAGGACCCGGCCGCCGACACGGCCCTGCGGCGCACTCCCCTGGTCGACACGCGGATGCTGCGCGGCGCGCCCGCGCGACCTCTCGCCGACGATCGGCACGCGCCGCTTCGCGGCATCCGCGTCC
>JAUHVN010000457.1 GCA_030425055.1 Actinomycetes bacterium
CTCGGCCGTCCCCTCGGTCGCGACGAGCGAGAACCCGAGCTCCTGCAGCCGGTGGGCCGGCAGGATGACGGCGCGCTTGTCGGCGTCGGCGACCGAGATGAACACGGTGCCCGACTGCGGCATGCCGCCGTACGCGGCCTCCTGCGACTTGGCGAACGCCGTCGGGAAGTCGCGGTCGATGCCCATGACCTCTCCGGTCGAGCGCATCTCGGGGCCCAGCACCGAGTCGACGATGAGTCCGTCCTTCGTGCGGAACCGCTTGAACGGCAGCACGGCCTCCTTCACCGACACCGGAGCGTCGAGCGGAACGCGCGAACCGTCGCGCTCGGGCAGCAGCCCCTCGTCGCGCAGCTCGGCGATCGTCGCGCCCGCCATGATGCGGCTGGCGGCCTTCGCGAGCGGGATGCCGAGGGCCTTCGACACGAACGGCACGGTACGGCTGGCGCGCGGATTCGCCTCGATGACGTAGAGCACGCCGGCGCTGACGGCGAACTGCACGTTCAGCAGCCCCCGCACTCCGACACCCTCGGCGATGGCGTGCGTGGCCTCGCGCACGCGGTCGATCTCGGTGCGGCCGAGGCTCACCGGCGGCAGCGTGCAGCTCGAGTCGCCCGAGTGGATGCCCGCCTCTTCGAGGTGCTCCATGACACCGCCGATGTACAGCTCGTCGCCGTCGTAGAGCGCGTCGACGTCGATCTCCACCGCGTCGTCGAGGAACCGGTCGACCAGCAGCGGCAGCCCGGGGCCGATGATCGCCTGGTCGGCGATCCGCACGAAGTAGTCGCGCAGCGCGTCGGAGGAGTACACGATCTCCATGCCGCGTCCGCCGAGAACGAAGCTCGGGCGCACGAGCACGGGGTAGCCGATCGTCTCAGCGACCGCCACCGCGCCGTCGACGTCGATCGCCGTGCCGTTGCGCGGCGCGACCAGGCCCGCCTGGTCGAGCAGCCGCGCGAACATCTCGCGCTCCTCGGCGAGGTCGATCGCGTCGGGCTGCGTGCCGAGGATCGTGTAGCCGGCGTCCTGGATGCCCTTCGCGAGGCCGAGCGGGGTCTGTCCGCCGAGCTGGCACACGACACCCAGGATCTCGCCCGACTGCGCCTCGGCGTGCAGCACCTCGAGCACGTCCTCGAGCGTGAGCGGCTCGAAGTAGAGGCGATCGCTCGTGTCGTAGTCGGTCGAAACCGTCTCGGGGTTGCAGTTGACCATGACGGTCTCGAAACCGGCATCCGACAGCGCGAACGAGGCGTGCACGCACGAGTAGTCGAACTCCACGCCCTGTCCGATGCGGTTCGGCCCCGAGCCGATGATGACGACCTTCGTGCGATCCGAGGGCGTCACCTCGGTCTCATGGTCGTAGCTCGAGTAGTGGTAGGGCGTGAGCGCCGGGAACTCGCCCGCGCACGTGTCGACGGTCTTGTAGACGGGGCGCACGTCGAGGCCGTGGCGCACCCCGCGCACTTCGGCCTCGGTGTCGCCGCGCAGCTGCGCGATCTGCGAGTCGCTGAACCCGTGCTCCTTCGCGACCCGCAGCGTGGCCGCGTCGAGCTCGCCCGCGGTGCGCACGAACTCGGCGACCTCGTTGATCAGCACGATCTGGTCGAGGAACCAGGGGTCGATCGCGGTCGCGTCGAACGCCTGCTCGACGGTGGCGCCCTTGCGAAGCGCCTGCTGCACGGCGATGATCCGGCCGTCGGTGGGCGTGCGGGCCACCTCGAGCAGCTCGTCGATCGAACGCGGCTCATCGCCCCAGTGGAAGCTCGAGCCGCGCTTCTCGAGCGAACGCAGCGCCTTCTGCAGGGCCGTGGTGAAGTTGCGGCCGATCGCCATCGCCTCGCCGACCGACTTCATGGTCGTCGTCAGCGTGGTGTCGGCAGCGGGGAACTTCTCGAAGTTGAACCGCGGAACCTTCACCACGACGTAGTCCAGCGTCGGCTCGAAACTGGCAGGTGTGACCTTGGTGATGTCGTTGGGGATCTCGTCGAGTCGGTACCCGATCGCGAGCTTGGCGGCGATCTTCGCGATCGGGAAGCCCGTGGCCTTCGAGGCGAGAGCCGACGACCGCGACACGCGGGGGTTCATCTCGATGACGATGATGCGTCCGTCCTGCGGGTTGACGGCGAACTGGATGTTGCAGCCGCCCGCGAACGTCCCAATGGAGCGCAT
>JAUHVN010000458.1 GCA_030425055.1 Actinomycetes bacterium
GCGGGTCACCCCGCCGAGCGCGTGCGCGACATCCTCGCGCAGCGCTTCGAGCAGGCCGGGATCCAGATCGACGACGCCGAGCTCGACCGGCTCACCGCCGAGGCCGGCGCCGCCTGAGCACCCGCGTCCCCGGTCACGCCGCGTCGTGGTCGCGCAACCCGACGCGGTCGGGGATGTCGAACTGGATGCGGGTCAGCCACGTCTCGGGCTCGGGCCACGGGCGGGACGAGGGCAGCGCGCGCAGCTGACGGCGTACCGCGGCGTCGGATGCCTCGACGGGCAGCACCCGCGACGGCGCCCGGTGTGCGAGCGCGCCGAGCCACCAGTGGCGCCATGTGCCCTCGGTCGCCTCGGGGCCGGCCACGAGGTAGTAGTCGGGCATGATCGCCGAGCCGTCGGCGAACCTGCCGAGCAGCGTCTCGACCTCGACATCGAGCGTGCCGAGGGTCGCGCGCTCCTCGAAGAGCTCGACCCATGCCGCGGCGACGTGCTCGAGCGGATCGGCGTCGTGCACGACGTAGGGGCGGGATGCCGCGGCCACGCGCCGTGCGGCGAGGTCGGGTTCGCGCTCGCGCAGCGAGAAGACGCTGATCGCGGGAACGTCGGAGAGGCCGGTCAGGAGGGTCTCGCTGTCGGAGCCGACGAGGGCGACGACGGTCGAGCGGGGTGCGGGATCTGTCGGGGGCGCCATAGTCCACGATACGTCGGCCCGGCGCGACGGCGAGCGCGCACCCGCCGTGTCAGTCGCAGTGCAGGTACTGCGCGTTCGGGGGCGGGGTCGGGTAGGTGCAGGCATCCGGCACGGCGACCTGCGCCAGCACCGCCCACCCGATGCACGCGAGCAGGATCACGAGCGAGATCGCCCACACGAACCGCGTGACCATCGCCTCCCTCATCGCCGCCTCCTCATGCCATCGCGAATCGCTCGGCGTGCACGCGGTCGGCGGGCACCCCGAGGTCTGCCAGAGCGGCCTGGGCGGTGTCCATCACCGCGTCCGACGCGCAGAGGCAGTACTGCAGGCGGGCGCGGTCGGGCGGCAGCACCTCGTCGAGCAGCTCGCGGCTGATGCGGCCGGTGCGCCCCGTCCACTCGTCACCGGGTCGGCTGATCACGTGGACGACGGTGAGGTTCGGCATGCGCTCGGCGAGGGCGGCGATGTCGTCGCGGCAGATGATCTCGTCTTCGTGGCGGTTGCCCAGGATGAGCCACGCGCGTCGGGTGTCGTCGCGATCGGCCATCGTCGCGAGCATGCTCACCATCGGCGTCACGCCCACACCGGCGGCCACAAACACGAAGCCGGGCCCCTCGTGGCGGTCGATCGAGAGATGGCCCCACGGGCCATCGAGGTAGACGATCCGACCGGGCGTCAGATCGCCGACCGTGGTCGTGAAGCCGCGCTCGGTCTTGATCGTGAACTCGATGCGATCGGGCCGCTCGGCGCTCGACGAGAACGAGAACGGGTTGTACGTGATCGCGAACGGGTTGCGGCCGGTGCGGATCCACGCGTACTGGCCCGCCTCGAAGCGGAATCCATTGGGTCCGTGTGCGCTCGGATCCGCCGGTTCGAGAGTGACGGTATGCGCCCCCGTGGGCTGTTCGCGCACGGCGACGACGCGCCAGCGGCGCCGCCAGTGCAGGATCGGCCGGATGACCCGCACCCAGATCCCGATCCAGATGAAGGCGACCGAGTAGACGATCCACAGCGCGCGCTCCCACGGCTGGTCGACGTAGTAGCCGATGAGCAGCACGTGCACGAGCGCGGTGACGACGACGGCGACTGCGAGGACCGCGTGGATCGCCTGCCACGTGGGGTAGCGGATGTGCAGCCGTCGCCGCCAGATCGATGTGACGATCAGCGCGATCAGCATGAGCACCGAGGCGACGGCGAACTGCGCCCGCGTCGGCGCGGTGAACACGTTCAGCAGCGCGAGGAAGCGGGCATCCCACACGAACAGGATGATCGGGTGCGCGAAGATCAGCACCGCGATGAGCACCGTCATCCCGCGATGGAATCGCAGCAGGACGTCGGGGCCGAACACGCCGGTCACCTGCACGCTGCGGGCGGCGAGCACGAACTGGAGCCCCATGAGCGAGAGCCCGACGAAGCCCGCGGCGATCGACAGGTTCACCCAGAACCCGCGACCGGGGTCGAGCTGGATGAGGC
>JAUHVN010000459.1 GCA_030425055.1 Actinomycetes bacterium
ATCTCGGCGTCGTCCTCGACGACCCCCGACAGCGCGTCGTCGATCGCGGCCATGACGTCGGCCTCGAGCACGACACCCGACGCCTTGACGTTGTCGGCGATCTGCTCGGGGCGCGAGGCCCCGACGAGGGCCGCGGCGACGTTGTCATTCTGCAGCACCCACGCGATCGACAGCTGCCCCATCGTGAGGCCGAGGTCGTCGGCGATCGGCCGCAGCTTCTGCACGGCGGTGAGCGTGTCGTCTTCGAGGAACCGCTTGATGAAGTTGGCTCCGCTCTTCTCGTCGGTCGCGCGCGATCCGGCCGGCAGCGGCTGACCCGGCAGGTACTTGCCCGTCAGCACGCCCTGGGCCATCGGCGACCACACGATCTGCGAGATGCCGAGGGCACGCGACGTGGGCACGACCTTGCCCTCGATCACGCGCCACAGCGCCGAGTACTGCGGCTGGTTCGACACCAGCTGGATTCCCAGCTCCTTGGCGAGCGCGTGCCCCTCCTGCATCTGCTCGGCCGTCCACTCCGACACCCCGATGTAGAGCACCTTGCCCTGGCGGACGAGGTCGGCGAACGCCTGCATCGTCTCTTCGATCGGAGTCTCGTGGTCGTAGCGGTGAGCCTGGTAGAGGTCGACGTAGTCGGTGCGCAGGCGCGTCAGCGACGCGTCGATCGACTCGCGGATGTGCTTGCGGCTCAGCCCGGTGTCGTTGGGCCCCTTGGGGCCGGTCGGGAAGTACACCTTGGTGAAGATCTCGAGCGACTCGCGGCGCTGCCCGGCGAGCGCCTCGCCCAGCACGCTCTCGGCGGCACCGTTCGCGTAGACGTCGGCGGTGTCGAACGAGGTGATGCCGGCATCGAGCGCTGCATGCACGGTCTTCACCGCCGCATCGTTCTCGACCTGCGATCCGTGGGTCACCCAGTTGCCGTACGTGATCTCCGATACCTTGAGTCCACTGTTACCGAGAAAGCGATATCCGACCATCCCCCCAGCCTATTGGCGCGCGGAGCGGGTCGGGGTCGGGTGGGCGGCAGACTCGCGCGCGAGATCAGGTGATCCGGCGCAGACAGGCTTGATCGGGGTCGGACCGACCTGTGCCGGCCAGATCACCTGATCTCAGCGAGGCGCCGTGGTCTCGGCGGCGGCGCGCTGGTCGTCCTCGGTCGCGACCAGCTGCCCGCACGCGCCGTCGATCTCCTTGCCGCGGGTGTCGCGCAGCGTGGTCGGGATGCCCTTCGCCTCGAGCCGGCGCACGAACTCGTCCTGCACGGCGCGGTCGGATGCCGTCCAGATCGACCCCGGGGTCGGGTTGAGCGGAATGGGGTTGACGTGCACCCAGCCTCGACCGCGTGCGTTGAGCTTGTCGCCGAGCAGATCGGCGCGCCAGCCGTGGTCGTTCATGTCCTTGATGAGCGCGTACTCGATCGACACGCGGCGGCCGGTGCGGTCGAAGTAGGCGCGGGCGGCGTCGAGGGCCTCCCCCACCTTCCACCGCGAGTTCACCGGGATCAGCTCGTCGCGCAGCTCGTCGTCGGGGGCGTGCAGCGACAGCGCGAACGTCACCGGGATGTCCTCGTCGGCGAGCTTGCGGATCGCGGGCACGAGCCCGACCGTCGAGACCGTGATGCCGCGCGCGCTCATGCCGATGCCGTGCTTCTTGTCGGTCATCACGCGCACCGCCTGCATGACCCGCGCGTAGTTGGCCAGCGGCTCGCCCATGCCCATGAAGACGATGTTGGTGACGCGCTCGCCCTCGTGACCGAGCCCGCGCGGGTCGCCCAGACCGCCCTCGGCGATCAGCCGGTTCGCGCGCACCACCTGGTCGACGATCTCGGCCGCCGACATGTTGCGCGTGAGCCCCGCCTGCCCGGTCGCGCAGAACGGGCAGTTCATGCCGCATCCGGCCTGGCTCGACACGCACAGCGTGATGCGGCCCGGGTAGCGCATGAGCACCGACTCCACGAGCGCGCCGTCGTGCAGCTTCCACAGGAACTTGATCGTGTCGCCGCGGTCGGTCTCGAGGCGCCGCACCTCGGTCAGCAGGGGCGGCAGCATGCCTGCGACGAGCTCGTCGCGACCGGATGCGGGCAGGTCGGTCATGTGCGCGGGGTCGCTGGTCCAGTGGGTGAAGTAGTGCTTCTCGAGTTGCTTCGCGCGGAAGCCCGGCAGCC
>JAUHVN010000460.1 GCA_030425055.1 Actinomycetes bacterium
GCTGTCGCACGCGGCCCCCGTCCGGTCGGCTCGCCCGGGCGCGGTTCCGGGTCGTGGGCCTATTCGACCAGATCGGACTCGTCCGCGACAAGTCGCGGGTTCCCGGACGTGACGGCCGGATGCCGGCATCCCCGGCTCGCCTCGCCGACGATGTCGGGGGCCGACCGTACCGTGTTCGCATGCGCATCCTGCACACCTCGGACTGGCACATCGGCCGGTCGTTCCACGGTCACTCGACCGTGGACGCGCTCCGGGGCGTGCTCGAGGCGCTGACGGCTCAGGTCCGCGAGCACGGCGTCGATGTCGTGGTGATCGCCGGCGATGTGTTCGACTCCGCGGCGCCCGCCGCCGCGTGCTACACGCTGCTCACCGACGCGCTCGCGGCGCTGTCCGACGCGGGGGCCCAGGTGATCGTGACCAGCGGCAACCACGACTCCGCCGCGCGCCTCGGCTTCCAGTCGGCACTGCTGCGCGACAGCATCCGCATCGTGACCGATCCGGCTACGGTCGGAACGCCGATCACGATCGACGACGCGTACGGACCGGTGCACTTCTACGCACTGCCGTTCCTCGAGCCCGCGCTCGTGCGACACCTCTGGCCCGAGGTCCCCCTGCGCTCGCAGCGGGCGGTCATGGAGCACGCGATGGGCCTGGTGCGCGCCGACCTCGACGAGCGGGGCGGGCGGTCGGTCGCCATCGCGCACTGCTTCGCCGCGGGCGTCGAGCCGACGGTCGGGGTCGAGCGCGAGATCCGGCAGGGCAGCCTCGACGTCGTTCCCGTCTCGGCCTTCGAGGGCGTCGACTACGCCGCGCTCGGTCACATCCACGGCCGCCAGACGCTCGCTCCCGGCATCCGGTACGCCGGCGCGCCGCTGCACTACAGCTTCGGCGAGGGCGACAAGCCGCGCGGGTCGTGGCTCGTCGACCTCGACGCGAGCGGGCTCGGCGAGGTCGCATGGCTCGACCTGCCCGTGCCCCGCCGGCTCGTCACGATCCGCGGCCCCCTCGACGAGCTGCTGGCCGACCCCGCCCATGACGGACTGA
Source organism: Actinomycetes bacterium (assembly GCA_030425055.1). GTDB lineage: Bacteria > Actinomycetota > Actinomycetes > Actinomycetales > Microbacteriaceae > Microbacterium. The sequence continues at coordinate 1,045 of JAUHVN010000460.1, forward strand.
GCGACGCGTGGGTGTGCGCGCAGTACACCGATGCCACGCCGCAGCGAGAGCCCATGCGCCGTCTGCAGGCGCGGTTCCCGCACTGCGCCACCGTCATGCACCTGCCCGATCGCGTCGCCGGCGATGACGGCCTCACGTACGCACGACGTGTGCGCCAGGCGCAGGCGCGGTCGCACGCCGACCTCGTCGATGCGTTCCTGCAGCACGTGCGGGCCGGTGAAGGCGCCTCCGAGCGCGAAGCCGAGCTCATCGCCGACGTCATCGACGAGCGCACGCTCGCGGAGGCGCGGGCGTGAGGCTGCACCGGCTCGAGCTCGAGGGATTCGGCCCGTTCCGTGAGCGGCAGGTCGTCGACTTCGACGCGTTCGCCGACGACGGGATCTTCCTCATCGCCGGTCGCACCGGCGCGGGCAAGTCGAGCGTGCTCGACGGCGTGTGCTTCGCGCTCTACGGCGGGGTGCCGCGGTACGACGGCATGCAGAAGCGGCTGCGCAGCGACCACTGCGAGCCGCACGAGCCGACGTCCGTCACCGTCGAGTTCACCGCGGCGGGGCGCCGCTGGCGCGTCACGCGCGCGCCCGAGTACGAGCGGCCGAAGCAGCGCGGCGAGGGGCTGACGACCGAGCCGCATCGGGCCGAGCTGCACGAGCTCGTCGACGGCGAGTGGCGGGGTCGTGCCGCGCGACCGGTCGATGTCGCGAACGAGCTCGACGAGATCCTCGGACTCAGCCAGCAGCAGTTCCTGCAGGTGATCCTGCTCGCGCAGAACCGGTTCGCCGAGTTCCTGCTGGCGCGCAACGACGACCGGCAGCGCGTGCTGCGGCGCCTGTTCGGCACGCGCACGTACGAGCAGTACCAGGAGTCGCTCGAGCAGCGTCGTCGTGACGCGGCGCGCGAGGTCGATGAGGCGCTCGCGACCGTGGGGATGCTGCTCGACGAGGCAGAGGGGGTCGGCCGCGACCTGGCGGACCGAGGGCAGGGCGTCGCCCGGCTTGAGCTCGCCGTCGAGCATCATGGCGATGACGCGCTCCTTCAGCTGGCGATAGATGGGAGCGCCGTCGCTCCATTGGATAGCGGTCATGTTCAACCCCGCGGTGCGAAAGAGAAGTAGGGCA
>JAUHVN010000461.1 GCA_030425055.1 Actinomycetes bacterium
GATGCCTCGTCGAGCTCCTCGGCCGACTCCAGCCCGCGCAGATACGAGATGAACTCGTCGGTGACCTTCGACAGCGCGACCTCGGTGATGTCGAGCTCATGCTTCGAGATGAGGGTGAGCAGCAGGTCGAACGGCCCGTCGAAGTTCCCGAGCGAGACGCGGAACCCTTCGTCTCGGGCTTCGCCCTCGCTCAGGACAAGCCCCTCGTCGCCCGCGGCATCCGTCGCTCCCTCGACCGCTCCTGTTCCGTGCGACTGCTCCGCATCGATGAGGCGCGGATGCACGGAAGAGGCGCGGTCGAGCGACTCGCCCCCGCGATCGGGCGCGTCGTCCGCAGCGTCAGGCGACGGCGCCACGCGCGACGAGCTCCCGCGCCAGCCGCAGGTAGGCCTGGGCGGCCGCGTGCTCCGGCGCGTATTCGGTGATGGGCATACCCGACACTGACGCGTCGGGGAACTTCACGGTGCGGCCGATGACGGTCTCGAGCACGTCGTCGCCGAACGCGTCGACCACGCGCTCGAGCACCTCGCGCGAATGCAGCGTGCGCGGGTCGTACATCGTCGCGAGCACGCCGTCGAGCGTGATGGTCGGGTTGAGGCGGTCGCGCACCTTGTCGATCGTCTCGATGAGCAGCGCGACGCCGCGCAGCGCGAAGAACTCGCATTCGAGCGGGATGATGACGCCGTGGCTCGCGGTCAGCGCGTTGACGGTCAGCAGGCCCAATGAGGGCTGGCAGTCGATGAGGATGACGTCGTAGTCGGCGGCGACCTTGCGCAGCACGCGCGACAGGATCTGCTCGCGGGCCACCTCGTTGACCAGGTGCACTTCGGCCGCCGACAGATCGATGTTGGCCGGGATCACGTCGAGGTTCTCGACGCTCGAGTGCACGATGACGTCGTACGGGTCGCGCTTGCCGTCGAGCAGCAGGTCGTACACCGTCGGGGTGTCGTGGGTCTGGATGCCGAGCCCCGCCGAGAGCGCCCCCTGCGGGTCGAAGTCGACCGCGAGCACCTTGCGGTCGTAACCCGCGAGAGCGGCCGCCAGGTTGATGGTGGTCGTCGTCTTTCCGACGCCGCCCTTCTGGTTGCACAGCGAGATGATGCGGGCCGGGCCGTGGCCGTCGAGTGCCGGCGGGGTCGCGAAGCCGTGGTACGGACGACCGGTCGGGCCGATCGGGACCTCGCCCTCCGGCGTCTTCGCCGTTCGCTTCGCGCTGGCCGCCACTGCTCTCCTCGTCCTTCTCACCGGCATCCGGTGGCGGCGTCGCGCCCGTAAGGCCCTGCAACGCCGTTCACCGATTCTAGTCACGCGGCCGCCCGCCGCCGGGTGCGCACCGCCGCGACGTCGCGTGTCGGTACGGTGGTCGACGACACCCGACCCGAGGAGGTCACTGTGCCCCGCCCCCGCGCCCTCGACGACGACGCCCTGCTCGCCGGCTTCACCGCCGACACACTGACGTCGTTCAGCCATGACGACCATGTGCGGGTGGCCTGGCTGCTGTGCACCCGCTCGGGCACGTCCGCCGAGGCGCTCGAGGCGATGACGACCGGCATCCGCGCCATGGCGGCCTCGCGCGGACTCTCCGACAAGTTCCATGCGACGCGCACCGCCGCGTGGCTCGCCCTCGTCGACGCCGCGGCGCACGACACGGCGGGTGCGCCACCGGCCGCCGACTCGCAGGCGTTCCTCGCGCGGCATCCCGAGTTGCTCGACCGCGCCGCCCTCGACGCGTACTACAGCGCCGGGCTGCTGAACTCGGATGCCGCGCGCGCCGGATTCGTCGCCCCCGACCTCGCGCCGCTGCCGGTCAGCGGGCGCGGGGATGCGAGGTGAGGTACACGTCGCGCAGCGCGTCGACGGTGACGTGCGTGTAGATCTGCGTGGTCGCCACCGACGCGTGGCCGAGCAGCTCCTGCACGACGCGAACGTCGGCGCCGCCCTGCAGCAGGTGCGTCGCGAACGAGTGCCGCAGCGTGTGCGGTGACACGTGCGCCGTCAGCTGCGCACGCTCGGCGGCCGACCGGATGATGAGCCACGCGCTCTGCCGCGACAGCGGCGCCCCGCGCACGCCGAGGAACAGCCGCGGCGTCGCGCGCCCCCGCCTCGACAGCTCGGGTCGCACCCGCGTGCGGTAGGCGTCCAGCGCCGCGCGCGCGT
>JAUHVN010000462.1 GCA_030425055.1 Actinomycetes bacterium
CGACGATCCGCTCGTGGAGTGGGTGAGCAGCTCGTCGAACGACGGAGGCAGATCGACCCGCCCGCCGTCACCGGCGAGGACGCCAGCGCCCAGCAGCGGGTTGACGACCGCGCGCTCCTCCGGCTCGTCGTCCTGCTCGACCTCCGCGATCCCGTCGGCTTCCGCCGTCTCGACGGGCTCGTGGACCTCGGGCTCCGTGTCGACCGCAGCACCCTCGGGCTCGGCCGCCGGAGCCGCCCATGCCGGCACCGGCTCGTGGGCGACGTCTTCGCCCTGCCACGTCTCGGCGGCGGTCTCCGCCTCGACGACCTCGCTCTCGGCCGCGGCATCCTCGTCGGTGTCGGCCGTGGGCTCTTCGGTCTGCACCGCGGTGAGGGTCGACGCGTGGGCGGCCGCCGCCTCGGGTGTGATCACCGGCACCGACGCGGTGCGGATGCGCTCCTGCTGCCGCGCCTGCTTGCGCGTGCGCGGCGCGGCTTCGAGGTCGACCGACGAGTCGGCCGCCGGCGGCGGCGAGACGGGAGCCGGCTCGGCGGGCCGCGGCAGCGGCGCCGCCGGCGCGGGGTTCGCTTCGGCTTCGGGCTCGGGAAGGACCGGCACGACGCCGGTGTTGCGCAGCTCACGCATCTGCTTGCGCGTGAGCGGGGCGGAGGTCGGCTGCTCGGGTGTGCTCATTCGTTGTTCCGATAGAGATGGTGCTTCGCAATGTATTGGACAACCCCGTCGGGAACGAGGTACCACACCGGATGACCTTCGGCTACGCGTTCGCGGCAGTCGGTCGACGATATGGCCAGGGCGGGGATCTCGAGCTGGCTCACGTCGTCGCTCGGCAGGCCTGCGGTGCTCAGGTCGTGCCCCGGACGGGACACTGCGACGAAGTGGGCGAGATCCCACAACTCATCATGGTCCCTCCAACTGAGAATTTGCGCTACGGCGTCCGCGCCCGTGATGAAGAAGAGCTCGGCGTCGGGTCGCTGCGTCTTCAGATCGCGCAGCGTGTCGATCGTGTACGTGGGCCCGTCCCGATCGATGTCGACGCGGCTGACCGTGAACATGGGGTTCGAGGCCGTCGCGATCACCGTCATCAGGTACCGATGCTCGCTCGGCGAGACGTCGCTCTTCTGCCACGGATGCCCCGTCGGGACGAAGACGACCTCATCGAGGCCGAACGACTCCGCGACTTCGCTGGCGGCGACCAGGTGACCGTGATGGATCGGGTCGAATGTCCCGCCCATCACCCCGACCCGCGGGCCGTGCGCCGCCGTCATCCAATCGGCCTCAGTGGCCGTGCCCCGCCCGCTGGACGTCGTTGGCGTGGGCCTTCGCGTACGCCTGGGCCTTGTGATCGTGCCGGTTGGCGACGTGCCGGTACGAGAGGGTCACGACAGCGAGTGCGATGAAGACGACCATCGCCACTGCGCCGTACCAGAAGGTCTCGAGGGCGACGTTTCCGTGGTGCTCCGCCTCCTCGGCGGCGAAGGCGACCAGCGTGGCGAGTGTCATTCGGGCTCCGATCCGGGCAGGCCGTGCGTGTGTCGCCGACCAGTCTATGCCGTCAGCCGCGCACCTGCCCGGTTCCCCGCGCCAGCCACTTCGAACTGGTGAGCTCGGGCAGACCCATCGGGCCGCGCGCGTGCAGCTTCTGGGTCGAGATCCCCACTTCGGCCCCGAATCCGAACTCGCCGCCGTCGGTGAAGCGGGTCGAGGCGTTGACCATGACCACGGCGGAGTCGACCTCGGCGAGGAACCGCTCGCCATTGGCGGCATCCGCGGTGATGATCGACTCGGTGTGGTGCGTCGAGTACGTGCGGATGTGCTCGAGCGCGTCGTCGAGGTCGTCGACCACGCGCATCGACAGATCGAGGCTCAGGTGCTCGAGACTCCAGTCGTCGTCCGTGGCGGGCACGATTCCGTCGGCACGGGCGGACACCTCGGCGTCGCCGTGCACGACGACCCCCTGTCGCTGCAGCGCATCGACGACGGGCGCGATCAGCCGATCGGCGGCCGCGCGGTGCACGAGCACCGTCTCGACCGCGTTGCAGACGCTCGGACGCTGCACCTTGGCGTTCACGACGATGTCCCGCGCCGAATCGAGCGGCGCCGACTCGTCGAGCACGATGTGCACGACCCCGGCGCCGGTCTCGATGACCGGC
>JAUHVN010000036.1 GCA_030425055.1 Actinomycetes bacterium
GGGTATCTCGGTCGCCCGCGGTGAACTGCCGGTGACCGACGTCATCGCGACCGCCATGGGATCGACACTGCAGTTGATCACCGCCGCGACGATCCTCGCCATCCTCTTCGGCGTCGCGATCGGCATGACCACGGCGCTGCGCCAGTACAGCGGCTACGACTACACGGTCACCTTCGCGACCTTCGTCTTCTACTCGCTGCCCGTGTTCTGGGTCGCCGTGCTCCTCAAGCAGTACGGTGCGATCGCGTTCAACCAGTTCCTCGGCGATCCCGTCATCCCGTGGTGGATGCCGATCGTGCTCGGGTTGGTCGGCGGCTTCGTCTTCATGGCGATCGTCGGCGGCAGCCTGTCGACGCGCATCAAGACGTTCATCTTCACGGGAATCGCCACCGGCGTCCTGGTCGCCCTGCTCGCGATCACGGACTGGTTCGCTCAGCCCTCCATCGGCATCGTCGGCGTCGCGCTGTTCTCGATCGGGAACGCGCTCATCGTCGCGAGCCTGACCTCGGGCCTGCGCGACCGCAAGGCGCTGATGGCCTTCGGCCTCGCCGCCGTCGTGGCGCCCGTGGCGCTCTACTACCCGCTGCAGTACCTGTTCTTCTTCGGCAACGCGTGGTGGACGATCGCGATCACGGTCGTGATCCTCGCCGCGATCGGCGCCGTGGTCGGCTGGTTCTTCGGCGGCGACCGCAAGCCGTACCTCGCCCGCATCGTGGGTCTGGCCGCCGCGCTCGGCACCATCCCGCTCGTGTTCGACCAGATGTTCCAGCGGTGGAGCACGTACGAGTCGATCATCCCGCTCTCGAGCGGCGTGATCTCGACGATCGGAGCGTCGACACCGGCGATCGACCGTCAGGACGACTACTGGCTGCAGATGCTCGACTCGTTGACGCACATGATCCTGCCGACGCTGACGCTGATGATCATCTCGCTGGCCGCGTACACGCGCTACTCGCGCGCGAGCCTGCTCGAGGTCATGAACCAGGACTACGTGCGCACCGCGCGCGCGAAGGGCCTGTCGGAGCGCATCGTCGTCACGCGCCACGCGTTCCGCAACGCCATGATCCCGATCGCGACGATCATCGCCTTCGACTTCGGCGGTCTGATCGGCGGGGCGGTGATCACCGAGACGGTGTTCGCATGGAAGGGAATGGGCGCGGTCTTCTCCGACGCGCTGAGGGCCATCGACGTGAACCTCATGATGGGATTCTTCCTCGTCACGGGAACCCTCGCCGTCATCTTCAACATCATCGCCGACCTCTTGTACTCGGCGCTCGATCCGCGAATCCGGGTGAGCTGACATGTCGAACGACCGTTTCAACAACGAGCGGCTCACGCAGGAGTCCAACCCGCAGCAGCTGCTCCCCAACGAGGACGACTTCGAGTCGCGGCATCGCGACGACCGCGGCCAGGAGATGTCGATCGAGCAGCGCTCGGTCGCGGGCCTGAGCCAGGGCGCGATCGTCCGCAAGCGCTTCTTCGGACACCGCGGCGCGGTGATCTCGCTGATCGTGTTCGGGCTGCTGATCATCCTCGCCTACTCGTCGGTGGGCACCGTGATCGGCGGCAACGGCGGTTACCGGCTGGATCCCGCGACGGGTCAGCTCGTGATCGACGGCTTCCGCATCCCCGGCTGGTGGAACAAGGACTGGTGGACGCGCTACGACATCGTCAACGGCCGCCAGCCCACGATCACGCTGTGGCCGTTCTCGCTCGGCGAGCACCCCTTCGGTCAGGATGACCTCGGCAAGGACATGTTCGCGCGCGTCATGCGCGGAACGCAGCAGTCGCTGGTCGTCGTGTTCCTCGCCGGCATCCTGGCGACCGTCATCGGCGCGGTCATCGGTGCCGTCTCGGGCTTCTACCGCGGCTTCATCGACTCGGCGCTCATGCGCTTCACCGACGTCATCATCATCATCCCGATCCTTGTGCTGGGTGCCGTGCTCGCGGTGACCTACGGCGGCAACGCCGTGACGATCGGCGTGCTGCTGGGTGCGCTGGCGTGGACGGGTCTGGCGCGTCTGGTGCGCGCCGAGTTCCTCGCGCTGCGAGAACGCGAGTTCGTGGATGCCGCGAGAGTGGCCGGCGCGAGCGATGCCCGCATCATCTTCAAGCACATCCTGCCGAACACCGTCGGCGTGATCGTGGTGAACGCGACGCTGCTCATGAGCGCGGCGATCCTCATCGAGGTGTCGCTGAGCTTCCTGGGCTTCGGCATCCGTCCGCCGGACATCTCGCTCGGCCAGCTCATCAACGAGTACCAGGGGGCGTTCTCGACGCGTCCGTGGCTGTTCTGGTGGCCCGGCATCTTCATCATCATCATCGCGCTGTGCATCAACTTCGTCGGCGACGGTCTGCGCGATGCGTTCGACCCGCGCCAGAAGCGCGTGCCGAACTTCAACGGCCCGTGGCAGGAGATGCGGCGCTGGTGGGCGGCGCGCGGCGCCGACCGCGTGGGTGCGGACATCTCGGCGGGTCAGCCGGATGATCCCACCGACGGCAGGCGGTGATCGGGATGCCGCTACAGCACCATGCTCAGCACGACGGCCGCCACGAGGACGGCGCCGGTCGCGATGGTCGCGACGTGCAGTCGCACATCGCGCGGCGCTTCGTCGTCGATGAGGTCGCCGGCATCACGGCGCTTCTCCCACTCGCGGCGGACGATGTACGCCGCGGCGCCCGAGTCGCTGCCGACGAGGTCGCCGGGACGCACGGTGCCGTCGACGTAGCTCGTCTCGGGAAGATGCTTTCCCTGCTCGCGCTGAGTGAACAGCAGCGCGTGGCGACCGGGGGCCGGCGCGGCCCACGCCGCGAGGCGCCCGTGGGTGGTGAACAGGGTCAGGGCGAAGCGCGTGTCGATGCGCTGGATCTGACCCCACGGCACGTGGAACGTGCGGAAGACGTTCGCGACGGTGACGCCCTCGCCGTCCACGCGCACGTACGGCGCCCAGTAGGCGGCCCACGCCGCGAAGGCCAGCAGGGCCAGCAGCGGGACGACGCGCCACGCGTCGGGCGGCGACTGGATGATCAGGATGATCGCCGCGGCCGCGCAGACGGCGCCGATCGAGCCCGCCAGAATCCGACCGAATCGGGAGCGGAGCACATGCGCTTCGGACATCCCTCTATCGTCGCAGACGCGGCGTGACGCTTTGAAAGGCCTCAGCACGTGAGCAACACGCAGAACGGCACCGCACCGGTGCTCGAAGTGCGCGACCTCGGCATCGACTTCTGGGTCGACGGCGAGTGGGTCTCCGCCGCCCGCGGAGTCAACTACACGCTCAACCCGGGCGACGTCCTCGCCATCGTCGGCGAGTCCGGCTCGGGCAAGAGCACGAGCTCCATGGGCATCCTCGGGCTGCTGCCCGCGAACGGCCGTGCCACCGGCAGCGCCAAGCTCGCCGGCGAGGAGCTCATCGGCGCGTCGACGCCGCGCCTTCGCAAGGTGCGCGGCAAGGGCATCTCGGTGATCTTCCAGGAGCCGATGACGGCTTTGAACCCCGTGTACACGGTGGGATACCAGATCGTCGAGGCCCTGCAGGTGCACGACCCGTCGATGCGGCGCAAGCAGGCGACCGAGCGTGCGATCGAGCTGCTGACGCAGGTCGAAATGCCGGATCCGAAGAAGGCGTTCGACTCGTTCCCGCACCAGCTGTCGGGCGGTCAGCGCCAGCGCGCCATGATCGCGCAGTCGATGGCGAACGACCCGAAGCTGCTCATCGCGGACGAGCCCACGACGGCCCTCGACGTCACCGTCCAGGCCGAGATCCTCGACCTCATGCGACGCCTGCACACCGAGCTCGACTCGGCGATCGTGCTGATCACCCACGACATGGGCGTCGTGGCGGATCTCGCCGACCAGGTCATCGTCATGAAGGACGGCGCGGTCGTCGAGCACGGCGCGATCAGCGACATCTTCAACGCTCCGAAGCACCCGTACACGCAGGCGCTGCTGGCCGCCGTGCCCCACCTCGGCACGGTGTCGACGGATGCCGAAGAGGTCGCCGAGCGCATCGAAGACGAAGACCGCGTCCTGCACATGAAGGACGTCGTCATCGAGTACCCGAAGCGCGGTCGTGTGCCCGCTTTCCGCGCCGTCGACGGCGTCGACCTCGAGATCCGCCGCGGTGAGGTGGTCGGTCTCGTGGGCGAGTCGGGCTCGGGCAAGACGACGATCGGCCGTGCCGCGATCGGCCTGCTGCCGGTGCACTCGGGCGAACTGTCGGTCGCCGGCCACGACATGGTCGGCGTCAAGGGCGGCGATCTGCGCAAGATCCGCCGCGACATCGGCATCGTCTTCCAGGACCCGGGTTCGTCGCTGAACCCCCGCATCCCCGTCGGCGAATCGATCGCCGAGCCTCTGCTGCTCGCGGGCGAACTCGACAAGAAGGCGATGAACCTGCGCGTCGAGGAGCTGCTCGACGCCGTCGAGCTGCCGCGCGCGATGCGCAACCGCTATCCGCATGAGCTGTCGGGCGGTCAGCGCCAGCGCATCGGCATCGCGCGTGCGCTCGCGCTCAAGCCCAAGCTGCTCGTCGCCGACGAGCCCACGAGCGCGCTCGACGTGTCGGTGCAGGCGCGTGTGCTCGATCTCTTCCAGGACCTGCAGCGCGACCTCGGCTTCGGCTGCCTGTTCGTGACGCACGACCTGGCCGTCGTCGACCTGCTCGCCGACCGCATCGCCGTGATGCACAACGGCAAGCTCGTCGAGCAGGGCACGCGCGACCAGATCCTGCGCAACCCGAAAGACCCCTACACGCAGCGCCTCATCGCCGCGGTGCCCGTGCCCGACCCCGCCGAGCAGCGGGAGCGCCGCGAGCAGCGCAGGGCCACCCTCGGCAAGTAGCGCGTCGCTCGCGACGATGAGCGGCGTGGACGCGTGATCGGGGGTGCGGGCTTCGCCCGCGCCCGCATCCGGGCGAATCTCGCCCCGCTGATCGCTCTGGCCGTCGTCTCGGCGATCGCGGCGGCCCTCGTGGCCGGCATGGTCGCCGCGGTGCGCGTCGTCGAGACCCGCGCCGCCGTGCTCGCGGTCGAGGCGGCGGGCGACGGCGGCGATCGGGTCGTCGTGCGGTACGACGCGTCGGCGCCGGATGCCGCGGAGGTGCCGCGGGCGGTGGAGGGCGCACTGGCGGCGATCGGCGCGCCCGGTGCGCTGTCGCCCGAGGTCGGCGACGGCGAGCTGATCCTCGTGATCGACCCCAGCCGTTTCAGCGGGGATGCCGCGATCGCCCTGGTGTCGGGGCTGCCCGATCTGTCGCGCGAGATCGAGGCGCGCGTGGACGCCGACGTGCAGGTGTCGGGCGGTCTGCGCACAACGCTGCTCGACGTGCGCGACGGATTGGTCGTCCGGCGCGGACCGACTGCCGTCGCCGTGGGCGTCCTCGCCCTGATGACGGCGGTGACCGTCGCCGCGGTGGCGGTGGAGCCCGTCCGCGTGCGCACGGGCGAGAACCGCCTGCTGCGAGCGCGCGGCGCGCGCCGTCGGTCGCTCGTCGCCCTGGCGGCGGTCGAGACGGCGGTGTTCGCCGGTGCCGGCGCGCTCGTCGGCGCGGCGCTCGGGCAGGTGCTCGTCGCCCTCGTGGCCGGCATCGTGGTCGATCCGCTCGTCGCGGCCATCGCCGCCGGGGCCACGCTCGTCGTCGCCCTCGTCGCCGCGTGCGTCGCGGCCGTGCGCGGTGCCGATCGGTCGACGGGGCGCGCCGCCCTGACGGCGGGTGTGACGGTCGCCGTGCTCGCCGCGGTCGTCACGGGTGTGGCCACGTGGCAGTTCCTGCAGACCGGAACGCCGATGGTCGAACGCGGCGACGGGGCGCTCGTGCTCGACCCCCTCGTGATGCTCGCGCCCGCTCTCGTCCTCGCGCTCGCCGGGCTGCTGGCCGTGCTGCTGGCCGGCCCCGTCGCGCGCGGCGTCGCGGCCCTCGCCGCGCGGGGCCGCGACGTGGCTCCCGTGACACCGCTGCGACTCGCGTCGCGTCGGCCGGGCCGTCATGCGCTGCCGACGGCGACGGTGGCGTTCGCGATCGGCGCGGTGGTGCTCGCCGCTTCGTACGTGGGCACGCTCGGCGCACTCGGCAGCGCGCCGGAAGCGCTGCGGGTCGGCGCCGACGTGCGCGTCACCTCGGTCCCCGACGACGAGCCGGTCCCGCCCGTCTCCTCCCTCGACGCCGTGGACGCCGTGATGGCCGTGCGCTCGGCCGACGCCCGAGGCTCGCGGGAGACGGTGCGGATGCTCGCGGCCGAGAGCGCCGCGCTCCCCGACGTCATGCTCGACGCCGACGGGGCGATCGACCTCGATGCGCTGGCGGCGGACCTCGCGCCGGAGGTCACGGGCATCCCGCTCCCGGCGGATGCCACCGAGCTGTCGATCCGCATCCGCGTCGAGGACATGCCTCCCGTCGAGTTCGACGGGGAGATCGTCGAGGTGGGGCCTCCTGTCGTGCACGTCACCGTCTGGCTCGTCGACGACGCCGGACGCGTGGCCGTCGAGTCGGCGGAGAGCTTCGAGACCGTCGTCGAGGAGACGGAGGATGTCGGCGAGGTGACGCGCACCGAGCCGTCGTACGACCGCACCACGACGGTCGCACTGCCCGACGGTGGACCGTGGTCGATCGCCGAGGTGACCGCGGTGAACCTGCAGCCCTGGAACGACGCGCCCGGCGTGCAGGTCGACGTGAGCGCCGACGGGGACCCCGTCGACCTCGCGGCGCTCGGCCCGGCGCCGGGCACGCCGGGAGACGTCGCCGTCGATGGCGCGGGGCTCGTGTTCACGCTCGCCCACGGCGACGGGTTCGAGTTCCCGCCCACACGCGCCGTCGTCGACGCGCTGCCGACGTCGGCACCGGCCGCGATCACCGCCGACCTCGCGGAGTCGCTCGCGGTGGAGGCGGGCGATACGCTCTCGCTGCGGCTCGCATCGCTCGGCCTCGACGCCGACTTCGACCTGGTGGCGGTGATCCCCGTGCTGCCGGGGACGCCCGACGGGCAGGGGGTCCTCACCGACCTCGCGGCCCTGTCGCTCAGCACTTCGCAGCAGATTCCGCCGAACGAGCTGTGGGTGTCGACCGACGAGCCGCAGGCGGTCGTCGCCGAGATCGACGTGCTCGCGCCCGCGACGCGCACGATGGTCGCCGACCCGCGGGCCGCCGAGTCGGCGGCCGCGACCGGCACATCGTTCCTGCTGGCGGCCGCCGGTGCGGTCGCCCTCGCCGTCGTGGTCCTCGTGCTGCGACGCACGAGAAGCCGCGCCGACGCGCGCGAACTCGCGATGCTCGCGGTGATGGGCCTCGGCCGCACCGGCGCGAGCCGCGTGCGCGTCGCCGAGGATCTCTTCGCGATCGCGATGGGCGTGCTGGGCGGCGCGGCGGCGGGCACGCTCACGGCGTGGCTGGTGGTCCCGCCGCTCGCCCGGGCCGCCTACGTGGCGGTTCCGGACGGACTCGCCGTCGAATTGCGCCCCGACCTGCTCGTGCTCTTCGCAGGTGTCGCCGCGGCCTCGATCGCCTTCTGCGCCGTGGCGGCGAGCATCCGCGCACCGCGGGCGCTCGCACCGTTGGTGAGGGAGGACGAATGAGCCGCTCTCCGGGCCTGGTCGCCCTCACCCGTCGGCGTTTCGCGACGCCGCGCAGCGCCGCGCTGGTGATCGTCGCGCTCGCCGTCCTCGCCGCGTTCCTGGTCACGGCGGCGCCGCGCGCGCTCGTCGGCGTCATCCGCGACGAGGTCGCGTACCAGATCGGCGAGGTGCCGCCGTCGGGCCGCGATCTCACCGGTTCGATGCTGGTTCCCCCCGACTTCGGCCCCGCGACGGATGCCGCGCTGACGGCCGAGTGGGATGCCGGAGCCCCCGACGTGCTCGGTGATCTCGCGCAGCGCCTGGCCGACTACCGCGACGGCTTCGAACCCGCGCTCGCCGCGCTCACCGAACCGGCCCAGCTGTACACGCGCAGCGAGGCGCTGGCCGCCGTGCCCGAGGTGCTCGCGGCGACGGCGCCCAACGGCAACGTGCAGCTGCTCGGCGATCCGATGCTGCAGTCGGCGACGGTTCTCGTGGCGGGGGAGTGGCCGACGGCCTGGGACGGCGCGTCGGAGACGCCCATCCCGATCGCGCTGTCGGCCATCGGCGCCGAGCGCATGGACTGGCCGGTCGGGCAGGTGCGCGAGCTGCAGTCCCAGTTCGGCATCCAGCCGGGCGTCGAGCTCTCGGTCGTGCTCACGGGGCTCGTGGAAGCCGCCGACGCCGATGCGGACCGCTGGCAGCACCTGCCGCCGACCGCGCTGACGGCGACGATCTTCGACGACGGCAACCGGCGGCCCGAGGCGACCGGTGCCGCGTACGTCGACGTCGCCGGGTGGCCCGCGATCGATGCGTCGCTGCGGCGCGGACAGATCGAGACGAAGGCGTGGTACACCGTCGACGCCGTCGCGGCGACGCAGGAGGACCCCGCGACGCTGTACACGGCGATGCGCCGCGCCACCGCCGAATCTGTGCCGATGGATGCCGGGGGAGCGGCGCGCATGCGCTTCTCGAGCACCGTCGTCGACGTGCTCCAGACGTCGCTGGCGCGATCGAACTCGGCCAGCGCCATCCTCGCGGTCGCCGCCGTCGGGCCGCTCGCCGTGAGCGTCGCGCTCGTCGTGCTCGCGTCGGTGCTCATCATCCGACGGCGCCGCACCGACCTCGTGCTCATGTCGGCGCGCGGTGCGCCGCTGGCGCGGCTGCGACGTCTGCTCGCCGGCGAGGGGCTCGCCCTCGGCCTGCCGCCCGCGGTCGTCGGCATCGTCCTCGCCGTGCTGCTGACGCGGTTCGACGCGGGGCCGCTTCCGTTCGCGGCCGCGATCCTCGTGGGACTGACCCCGGCGGCGTCGCTCGCGCTGTCGCTGCGCCCCTCGACGCTCACCGGCGGCCGCACCGACCTGGATGCGCCCGTTCGCCGTCGCGGCCGCGGCATCCTCGAGGGCGTGATCGTGCTGCTGGCGGTGATCGCGGTGGGTCTGCTCGCCGTGCGCGGTATCGGACCGGCGACGGCGGGAGTCGACCCCCTCGTGATCGCGGCGCCGCTGCTGGCGACCGTTGCGCTGGCGCTCATCGTCGTGCGGCTGCATCCGCTGCCCATCGCGGCGACCCTGCGGGCGATGGCGAGGCGACGCGGGGTCGTGGGCCTCGTCGGCGCGGCCCGCAACCTCCGCGAAGCGGCGGCCGGGTCGACGGCGGTGCTCGCGATGCTCGTCGCCGTCGCGATCGCGGTCTTCTCGTCGCTCGTGCTCGCCACCGTCGACCAGGGCGCGGCCACGGCGGCGCAGCGTCAGGTGGGTTCCGACATGCAGGTGTCGGGTCCGTTCTTCACGCCCGATCAGCTCGACGCCATCCGCGAGGTGCCCGGCGTCGCCGAGGCCGCGGGCGTGCTGGTGGGGGATCGCATCACGACCGTCGGCGAGGGCGAACGCGTGACCACGGTCGTGCTCGCCGCCGAGTCCGACCGGCTCGCGGTCGTCCAGCGCGCTCTGGACGGGGAATTCCCCGGCGGGATCGCCCCGGGCGCGGATCCGGTCGACGCCGTGGCATCCACCTCGCTCGCCGCGCAGGTCGGGACGGGCGCGATCGAATCCGACCGCGCCGACCTGACGGTCGTCGGCGTAGTCCCGCGGGTGCTCGGCGTCAGCACCGCCGTCGACTTCGCGGTCGTCGACGCGCAGGACTACCGCGCCGTGACCGGCATCGGGTTCTTCCCGCGCATCGTCCTCATCGCGCTCGACGACGACGCGGATGCCGCGGCGGTGGGTGCCGGCATCGACGTGATCATCGGATCCGCCCACGCGACGCAGCTGCTCGACGACCGCACGGCCGAGATCCAGGCGTCACCGGCGATCACCGCGCTGCGGATCGCCCTGTTCGCGGCGCTGAGCCTCGCCGTCGCGCTGTCGGTCGTCGCGATGCTGCTCGTCGCGGGCGTCTCGCGCGATGCGCGCTCGCGCACGATCGCGCTGCTGCGCACGATGGGCCTCAGCCGGCGACAGGGGCGCGGGATCGTCGCGTGGGAGTTCGTGCCGCTCGGCATCACCTCGCTCGTCGGCGGCGTGCTGCTCGGCGCCGTGCTGCCGCTGCTCGTCCTCGTCGCCGTCGATCTGCGCCCGTTCACGGGCGGAGCCTCTCAGCCCGCGCTGTCGGTCGATCCGATCCTGACCGGGGCGCTCATCGCCGCCGTCGTGGTCGCCCTCGCGCTCGCCGTCGTCGGCGGCGTGCTCAGCGCCCGCACCACCTCCATCCCCGCCGTGCTCCGAACCGAGGAGGACTGATGAACACCACTGCACCCGCTGCGCCCGACATCGTCTGCGAGGGCCTCGTGCGCATCTTCACCGTCGCCGACATCGAGGTGCAGGCCCTGCAGGGTCTGGATCTGCTCGTCGAGCGCGGTGAGCTCGTCGCGCTCGTCGGCGCGTCGGGGTCGGGCAAGTCGACGCTGCTGTCGATCCTGTCGGCGCTGGACGCACCGACGGCCGGCCGCGCGAGCGTCGCCGGCCGCGACCTGCCGTCGCTGTCGACCCGCGAGCGGGTGACCTACCGCCGCGAGGTCGTCGGCTTCGTGTGGCAGCAGACCGCGCGCAACCTGCTGCCGTACCTGTCGGCGCTCGAGAACGTGCAGCTCGCGCGAGCGATCGGCGGCGACCGCAGCCGCCCCGAGCGCGCCGGCGAGCTCCTCGACCTCGTGGGGGTCGCCGAGCACGCCGACAAGCGCCCGGCCGAGCTGTCGGGGGGCCAGCAGCAGCGCGTCGCGGTCGCGGTCGCCCTCGCGAACGATCCGCGGGTGCTGCTCGCCGACGAGCCGACGGGAGACCTCGACGAGCACACGTCGGTCGAGGTGCTGCAGACCTTCGAGGCGGTCAACCGCGAACTCGGGACGACGGCGCTCATCGTGACCCACGACCCGGCGGTGTCGGAGCACGTGCAGCGCACGGTGCAGATCCGCGACGGACGCACGTCGACCGAGGTGCTGCGGTGGACCCACACCGACGACGAGGGTCGCGAGCACGCCATGGCCGAGGAGTTCGCGGTGCTGGACCGCGTGGGCCGCATGCAGCTGCCGACCGACTATATGGACCGCCTGTCGCTGCGCGATCGCGTGCGACTGCGGCTCGAGGACGACCACGTCGGCGTGTGGCCGGGCGACCGGGCGGCCGCGCCGGCCGAGGCGCCGGCCGAGGCGCCGACCGTCCCGGCTGGCGGAGAGCCGGCTGCGGGCGAGACGCGCCGCAGCCGACGCGAGCGCGCCCACGGAGAGGAGCAGAACGATGACTGACACCGTGATCGAGGCATCCGGGCTCTCGGTGGTGCACCGCACGCCGGCCGGCGACGTCACGGCGCTCGCCGACGCATCGCTCGAGCTGTCGGCGGGCGAGTTCGTCGTGCTCATCGGCCCCTCGGGCGCGGGCAAGACGACGCTGCTGCACGTGCTCGGCGGCATCCAGCAGCCCACGAGCGGCTGGGTGCGCGTCGGGGGCGTCGACCTGGCGGATGCCGACCGCATCCGCCGCGACGAGATCGGGTACGTCTTCCAGTCGTTCGGACTCATCGGCGCGCTGTCGGCGCAGGAGAACGTCGAGCTGCCGCTGCGCATCCAGGGCGCCGACCCCGACGAGCGCGCACGCCGTGTGGCCCACCTGCTCGAGCGCGTGGGCCTCGCCGACCATGCGTCGCAGCGACCGAACGAGCTGTCCGGCGGTCAGCAGCAGCGCGTGGGCATCGCGCGGTCGCTCGCGGGATCCCCGCGCATCCTGCTCGCCGACGAGCCCACCGGGCAGCTCGATTCGAACACCGCCGCCGCCATGATCGAGCTCATCGGATCGATCGCGCACGACGACGGTCTCGCGGTGCTGCTGTCGACCCACGACCCGTCGATCGTCGAGCGCGCAGACCGCGTCCTCGAGCTCCACGACGGCGTGCTCCGCGCGGCGACGCCCGCCCGGTAGACTGGGAAGGCCCGGTTCCGGGCGTTTTCCCCACTCTTCAAGGATCCCTCATGGCGCGCGCCCTCCGTCCGGACCTCCGTAACGTCGCGATCGTCGCCCACGTCGACCACGGCAAGACGACCCTCGTCGACGCCATGCTGCGCCAGACCGGCTCGTTCGGCGCCCACGCGCACGTCGAGGAGCGCGCGATGGACTCGAACGACCTCGAGCGTGAGAAGGGCATCACGATCCTCGCCAAGAACACGGCGATCACGTACGACGGTGCCCACACCGACATCCCCGTGACGATCAACGTGATCGACACCCCCGGCCACGCCGACTTCGGCGGCGAGGTCGAGCGCGGCCTGTCGATGGTCGACGGCGTCGTGCTGCTCGTGGATGCCTCGGAGGGCCCGCTGCCGCAGACCCGCTTCGTGCTGCGCAAGGCGCTCGAGGCCAAGCTGCCGGTCATCCTGCTGGTCAACAAGACCGACCGCCCCGACGCGCGCATCGCCGAGGTCGAGGAGGAGGCGCACGACCTGCTGCTCGGGCTCGCGTCCGACCTGCACGAGGACGTGCCCGACCTCGACGTCGACGCGCTGCTGGACGTGCCGGTGGTCTACGCGTCCGGCCGCGCCGGCGCGGCATCCCGCACGCGTCCCGCCGACGGGACGCTGCCCGACAACGACGACCTCGAGCCGCTGTTCGAGGCGATCCTCGCGCACGTGCCGCCGCCGTCGTACGACGACGAGGCGCCGCTGCAGGCATGGGTCACCAACCTCGATTCGTCGCCGTTCCTCGGCCGTCTCGCGCTGCTGCGCGTGTTCAACGGCACGCTGAAGAAGGGCCAGACCGTCGCGTGGGTGCGCCACGACGGCTCGCACACGAACGCCCGCATCACCGAGCTGCTGAAGACCCGCGCGCTCGAGCGCTACCCGGCCGAGTCGGCGGGCCCCGGCGACATCGTCGCGATCGCCGGCATCGAGGAGATCACGATCGGCGAGACGATCGCCGATCCCGAAGACGTGCGGCCGCTGCCGGCGATCACGGTCGACGACCCCGCGATCTCGATGACGATCGGCACCAACACCTCGCCGCTGGCCGGCAAGGTCAAGGGCCACAAGCTCACCGCGCGCATGGTGAAGGACCGCCTCGACCGCGAGCTCATCGGCAACGTGTCGCTCAACGTGGTCGACATCGGTCGTCCGGATGCCTGGGAGGTGCAGGGCCGCGGCGAGCTGGCCCTCGCGATCCTGGTGGAGAACATGCGCCGCGAGGGCTTCGAGCTCACCGTCGGCAAGCCCCAGGTCGTCACGCGCAAGGGTGAGAACGGCCACGTGCTCGAGCCCTTCGAGCACCTTACGATCGACGCGCCCGAAGAGTACCTCGGTGCGATCACGCAGCTCATGGCCGCCCGCAAGGGCCGCATGGACACGATGGTCAACCACGGCACCGGCTGGGTGCGCATGGAGTTCATCGTGCCCTCGCGCGGCCTCATCGGCTTCCGCACCGAGTTCCTGTCGGTCACGCGCGGCACCGGCATCGCCAACGCGATCTCGCACGGCTACGACGAGTGGGCCGGGCACATCGTGGCCCGCTCGAGCGGCTCGATCGTCGCCGACCGTGCGGGCGTCGCGACCCCCTTCGCGATGATGGCCCTTCAGGAGCGCATGAGCTTCTTCGTGCAGCCGACCGAAGAGGTCTACGAGGGCATGGTCGTCGGCGAGAACACGCGCGCTGACGACATGGACGTCAACA
>JAUHVN010000463.1 GCA_030425055.1 Actinomycetes bacterium
CGCAGCGGAAAGTCGAGGTCAAGAAGCCTGGTGCATCATCCGAAGGCGGAAGCCTGGCTGAGAGCGTTGAAGAAGAGCGACAGCCACACGATGAAGAACCCGAGTTGGAACACTGTGCCCAACGCGCCAATGATCATTGCCCACCGAGCAAGTCCTCTGCCCGACTCGACGTTTGCGCTGGCGTCGAGTTGACGTCTCGCGATGATGCCCAGTACGAGGCCCGCAACCGGGATGACGAACGCGGCGATGAACCCGACCAGCGCAAGGGTGTTCGTCCTGGGCGCAGAGGAAGTTGCGGACACCACGTCATTCTAGGAACGGCCGCTCTTCAAGTTTGACGCCTGTGGATTCAGACAATCCCCCTGAGCCGGCGGCTCTCGCTCGCCGCTCCCGAGGGTGCTAGTCGCGAGGCTCGTCACTTGCCCGTGCGCCGTCTCGGACGGTACGGCGGGCAATCTCGGCAACTCCAGCGAGCACTATCGCGCCTACGAGAGCGACGATCCCCGCAGTGACGGCGACGTCGGTCCACGCCGTCAGCGCAGCGACGAGTGCGTCGTCCCCGACCTCGTCTTATGTGCGGGTAACCGCAGCCCACCACACGCGATAGTGGCCTTGAGAGCAGCTGACCATCTCGAACGACGGGCCCGATCGGAGGCGACCACCGCGCGCGTCGGGTGGCGCGAGGGATTGTCGGCGCGTGTGAGGATGCTGGTATGCCCGGATCTCCGCTCATCTCGACCGATGAACTCCACGAGTTGCTCGGGGCCGAACGAGGCATCCGGCTTCTCGACGTCCGCTATCGCCTCGACAAGCCCGACGGTCGAGCTGACTATCGCGCGGGGCACCTGCCGGGCGCGGTGTACGTCGACATGGACACCGAACTGGCAACGCACGGTGCGCCGTCGGAGGGGCGGCATCCGCTTCCGTCTCCTGAGACCTTTCAGGATGCTGCCCGCCGCTGGGGTCTGAACGACGGCGATGCCGTGGTCGTCTACGACGACTATCGCTCGGTCGCGGCGGCGCGCGCCTGGTGGATGCTGCGCGGCGCGGGCGTCGCTGACGTGCGGGTGCTCGACGGCGGGCTGTCCGCGTGGCGGTCGGCGGGACTTCCGCTCGAGACGGGCTACATCGAACCCGACCAGGGGTCGATCACGCTCGACGAGTGGGGGAGCGGCCTCTCGATCGATGACGCGGCCGCGTGGCCCGAGCGCGGAGTGCTGATCGATGCGCGAGCGGCCGAACGGTACCGCGGTGAGTTCGAGCCGTACGATCCGGTCGGCGGGCACATTCCGGGCGCTGTGAATCTACCGGCCGACGCAGTGCTCGACGGCGACGGCTTCGCGACGCCGGCCGCGATCCGCTCGGCGTTCGAGAGCGTCGGCGCGGCGGCCGGGTCGGCCATCGCCGCCTACTGCGGCTCGGGCCTCACGGCCGCGCACACAGCGCTCGCCGGGGCGGCTGCGGGTTTGGAGGTTGCGGTGTATCCCGGTTCGTGGAGCCAGTGGTCCCACACGCCGGACAGGCCCGTCGCGACCGGCGCCGAGTCGGGGACCCCGCATCCGGCGTGAAGTCCAAGGCGATCACGTCTCGTCGGGCAGGCCGTGGGTGCCCGCGGCCCTCGAAGCACGATCTGTCAGGCGTCAGGCGTCGTCGAGCACCAGAAGGTCGCCGACCTCGCAGTCGAGCGCCTCACAGATCGCGACGAGGGTCGAGAACCTGATCGCGCGCGCGTGATTGTTCTTCAGGATCGACAGGTTCGCGTAGCTCATGTCGACGATTCGACTCAGCCGCGACAGCGTCATGCCGCGCTCGTCGAGCAGCGCTCCGAGTCGGCAACGGACGCCGGACGGGCCCTCCGGCTCGGGGGTCATACGAGGCCCCGGGACTGCTCGGCGACGAGCGCTCCGCGACGCACGACGACCGCCAGGGCCAGGAACCCGACGGCGGCGGCAACCGGCCAGGGGTTGTACGGCGGCACCTGCACCAGCATCAGGAAGCCACCGTCGGTCATTCCCTCGACGGCGTCGCGCATCTGCAGGCTCGCCTGACTGCCGGCCGCGTTCACGAGCGCCTGCTGCAGTGAGCCGAAGACCAGGCAGATGCCGGCGGTCAGCACTGCGCCCAGGGTGATCGAACGGCGGA
>JAUHVN010000464.1 GCA_030425055.1 Actinomycetes bacterium
GGTCATGCTCGTGCCGCACGCATACGCGTTGCCCGAGATGCGGGCGACCGAGGCGGATGCAGCGGTCAGGTCGGGATCGCCCAGGTCGGCGGGCGGCGCGAGAGGCGTCGGCCCCACGTCGAAGAGCTGTCCGAGCCGCGGGAGCCCGTCGTCGAGCACGGCGGTGCGCACGCGGGCGAGGGCCTCGGAGACCGGTCGCGGGGTGAACCGGTCGATGGTCTGCACGACCGTGGAGGACGCGATCGCGGCGGCGACCGGCGGCGGGGCGACGGCCGCGACCGTCGAGCCGACGAGCGAGATCGACAGCAGTGCGACGACGAGACTGAAGACTCCGCCCAGCACGCTGTCGACGGTGCGCAGCGGCGTCGCGTCCACCCCGCGGCGCACCGCGCGCCCGATGGACGCCCCGATCGCGATCGACACGCCCACGATGACCAGGACGGCCATCAGGAGCACCAGCATCCGCCATTCGGGCCACGGCCAGACGGCACCGAGGATCGGCACCAGCCAGAAGGCGAGCAGCACCCCCGCGATGAGTCCGATCATCACGCCGGCGCTGCCGGCGAGGCCGCGTCGGATGCCGACGACGAGCGCGCCGATCAGCAGCAGGACGAGCAGGACGTCGACGACGAGCAACGGAGCCTCCGGGTGCGGCCGGCGCATCGCCGGCGGGCGGCCCACACTATGTCGCGTTCCTATGAATCCCCTCGGGATGCACCGGGTTGCCTTCTTGTCACGGTGACTTTAAGATGGACCCGATCGGAGTTAGAGTCATGGTGACACAAACGCAGCTCGAACAGCGCACGGCCGCGGTCGACGCCGCCGACGCCACGCGCGTCGCGGTCTCGACGGTGATCTTCACCGTGCGTCGCACCGCGTCGGGCCGTGCCACCGTGGCACTGCCCGTCGTGCGCCGTACGCGCGATCCGTACGACGGACTCTGGGCGCTGCCCGGCGGCTGGCTCGATGCCGCCGAGAGCCTGGATGCCGCGGCATCCCGCACCCTCGCCGAGACCACCGGCCTCGTGCCGAGCTATCTCGAGCAGCTGTACGCCTTCGGTGCGGTCGACCGCTCCCCCACCCGGGTCGTGTCGATCGTGTACTGGGCGCTGCTGCGCGCCGACGAGGTCGAAGCCGCCGACGCGCCCGAGAACGTGGCGTGGTTCGACGCCGCATCGCTGCCGCAGCTCGCGTTCGACCACAACGAGATCGTCGACTACGCGCTGTGGCGCCTGCGCAACAAGGTCGGCTACAGCCGCATCGCGCACGGTCTGCTCGCCGACGAGTTCACCCTCGCCGACCTGCGCGAGGTGTACGAGGCCATCCTCGGCCGACGCCTCGACCCGGCCAACTTCCGCCGCCAGGTCGAGAACTCGGGCACCCTCCTGCCGACCGACCGCTTCCGCACCGGAAGCCACCGTCCCGCCCGCCTGTACCGCTACAACCAGGACGTCGAGCTCGCCGACCGCGGCCCGCTCGCGCCCGACGACGAACCGAGGTGACCGCCATGAGCGCCATCGACATCAGCATCCGTCCCCGCCCCGAGATCGACCCGTCGGTCGACCACGCGATCCAGGCGATCGTCTCGGGGCGCTCGACCGACGAGACGTGCAATACCGACCTCGCGGCGGGCCCCTGGAACTTCGACGCGCGCCCCGGATACGGACCCGGCTCGTCGATGGGCGACGTGATCCCCACCGGCGCGCCGCGCCAGGGCGAGCTGCCCGTCGAGTACCGCGAGGCGAGCGCCGATGAACTCGACGAGCGCATCCGCGCCGCCAAGGCCACGCTCGGCGACCGCGTCGTCGTGCTGGGCCACTTCTACCAGCGCGAGGAGGTCATCCGGCACGCCGACTACGTCGGCGACTCGTACCAGCTCGCCAACGCCGCCCTCGAGCATCCCGAGACCGAGGCGATCGTGTTCTGCGGCGTCCACTTCATGGCCGAGACCGCCGACATGCTGTCGCGCCCCGAGCAGGCGGTGATCCTGCCCAACCTCGCGGCCGGCTGCTCGATGGCCGACATGGCCGACATCGACCAGATCGAAGACGCCTGGGATCAGCTCGGCGAGGTCATTGACCCCGAGGACGTGACGCCGGTCACCTACATTAACTCAGCCGCCAGCTTGAAGG
>JAUHVN010000037.1 GCA_030425055.1 Actinomycetes bacterium
CCGGTATCGCTTCGATCACGTTTCCGATGACGCCGTCTGCTCCGCCGCGCACCATGAAGGGCGCGATGATGTCGGCGACGGTCGTGGGGGCGGCCACGGCGGTGAGGTCGGCGGCATCACCGCGGGCGAGTGCGCGAGCCGTACCCTCCGCTCGCGCGGCCTGGTCGAGCAGCCGCCGCGCAACGGGGAGGAACGCGGCTCCGGCGGGAGTCAAGTCCAGGCCACGGGGCATTCTCACGAAGAGCGCGAAGCCGAGCTCGTCCTCCAGCCGCCGCAGTTGGCGGGTGAGGGACGGCTGGGCCACGTGCAGCACATGAGATGCGGCGTTGAGGCTGCCGGCCTCATGGATCGCGACGAAGTAGCCGAGCGGACGAAGGTCGATGATATGCCTCCCGGGTATCGGTATTGGCCACTATAGGCATTGGTCGATTATGAGTCGAGATTCATAGACTGACGGCACCTTGCGCACACCGTCACCAGGAGGACGACATGACAGCCACAACAGCGCGACGATCGCGCCTGACAGGGGTGGCGGTCCTCGCCGCCCTCGGACTGGGGGTTGCGGGATGCTCCGCGACCGACTCCGCCGATCCGGCCGAACCGGAGACGAGCGTGCTGACCATCGCCGCATCGGCGGCGGTGACCACCTGGGATCCGGTGCGCTCGTTCTCGACAGAGGCGCTGTACATGGCCAACATCTACGAGCCGCTGCTGTGGAAGAACGCGGAGGGCGTCGAGCCCGCGTTCTCGCCAGGTATCGCCGAGTCGTGGGAGACCAGCGAGGACGGCCTGACCTGGACCTTCCACATTCGCGAGGGCGCGATGTTCCACGACGGTGCCGAGGTCGACGCCGAGGCGGTGAAGGCGAGCATCGAGGCCGCCGCCAACCGCGGTGGTGCATCCTTCATCTGGGCTCCGCTCGAGAGTGTCGAGGCGACCGACGACGCCACGGTCGTCATGAACCTCTCCTACCCTGCGCCGATGGACCTCGTCGCGGCATCCACCTACGGCGCCTGGATCGTCTCGCCCGAGGCGCTCGAGGCATCCGCCGCCGACGACCAGTACTTCGAGGCCGGCATCGACGCCGGCACCGGTCCCTACATGCTCAAGGACTACGAGCCGGGCACCAAGGTCGTGCTCGAGGCGTTCGATGACCACTGGGACACCGAGAACACGGCGTATTACGACATCGTCGACGTCGCGATCACTCCCGACGCCGTCACGGCGCAGCAGATGCTCACCTCGGGGGAAGTCGACTTCGCCACGAGCATCCCGCTCGAGAACGTCGACACGGTGGCATCCGACCTGGGCACCGAAGTGCGCCGCGGCAACTCGCCGTTCAACTTCGTTGCGCTGTTCAACACGACGCGGCCACCGCTGGACGACCCCGAGGTGCGCCGCGCGCTCAGCTGGGCCATCCCGTACGACGACATCATCGAGGTGGGCGCACAGGGCTACGCCACCCAGGCGCACGGGCCGGTGCCGAAGGGCATCTTCCCCTACTCCGAGGGTGTGCCCCAGTACACCCAAGACCTCGACAAGGCCGCCGACCTGCTCGCCGAGGCAGGCTACGCCGATGGGTTCGAGCTCACGCTGACCTACGCGTCGGAGAACGCCTCGGAAGCCCGCTTCGTACCGCTCATCAAGGACGCGCTCGGCCAGATCGGCGTGGACGTCGAGGTGCGCGCCGAGCTGTTCAACCAGCAGTGGGAGAACGCGAAGGCCGACCCCGCCACCGCGCAGGACATCTTCGTGCTCTACTACTGGCCCACCTACAGCGACGCCGGGTCTGACAACCTCTACTCGCTGTTCCACTCGAGCGACGTTCCGTTCTTCAACCTGAGCTACTGGAACAACGGCGAGTACGACGCACTCATCGAGGAGGCCGCCACCTTGACGGGCACCGACCGCGACGCGGCGCAGGCCACCTACGAACAGGCGATGGAACTGCTCGTCGACGAGGCACCCGGCGTCTTCCTCTACGACGCACAGACCGTCACGGTGCTGCCCCCCGAACTGACGATCGCGCCGTTCAACGAGAACTACCCGTTCACAGTGTTCTTCGCGCCGATCCAGCCGGCGACGTGACGCGGTGGGGCGGGCGCCGCCCCCAGCGCCCGCCCCGCCATCTTCCCGGCTCCACTCCCACCAGGAAAGACATCATGTGGTCCTTCATCGCGCGACGCCTCGGCACGGCTGCACTCGTGCTGCTGGTGCTGACGGTCGTGGTGTTCATCCTGGCCCGTGTCATCCCCGCCGACCCGGCCGTGGTCTACGTCGGTCCCAAGGCGCCGCCTGAGGAGCTCGCCCGCATCCGCGAGCAGCTGGGTTTCGACCAGTCGCTCATCGTGCAGTACTTCCAGTACCTCGCGGGGTTGGTGACCGGTGATTGGGGCAACTCCCTCGCCACCAAACGGCCCGTGCTCGAAGAGCTCGCGACGCGCCTCCCCGCGACGCTCGAGCTGCTGACCGCCGCGATGCTGCTGGCGGTTCTGGTCGGCATCCCGCTCGGTGTCCTCGCCGCCCGTCGCCCCGGCAGCATGGCCGACGCCTCGCTGCGCTTCTTCTCGATCGGGGCGATCTCGGTACCCGCCTTCTGGCTCGGGCTGCTGCTGCAGGTGGTCTTCGTCGGCCAGCTCGGACTGCTGCCGGCGACCGGCCAGTTCACCACCGAGCTCGCCTACACCTCGCCGGTCACACACGTCACCGGGTTCGCCCTGTTCGACGCGACCATCACCGGCAACTGGGTCGCGCTCGGCGACGGCCTGGTGCACCTCATCCTTCCCGCCGTGACCCTCGCCGCCTACCCGCTGGGGCTCATCGCCCGCATGACGCGCGCGGCGATGCTCGACGTGATGGGGCAGGACTTCGTGTTCACCGCCGACGCGTACGGGCTGCGTGACGCGATGATCCGCTGGCGGCTCGCGCTCAAGAACGCCATGCCGCCGACCATGACCGTCATCGGCCTCGCCGCGGCGTATGCCCTCACCGGCACGTTCTTCGTCGAGATCGTGTTCAACTGGCCCGGCATCGGGCAGTTCGCCACCTCGGCCATGCTCGCCGTCGACTACCCCGCGATCATGGCGATCGCCCTGCTCGGCGCGACGGGGTATCTCATCGCCAACTTCATCGTCGACATCGTGCATGCGCGGCTCGATCCGAGAGTGAGGCTCTCATGAGCGTCCCGACCGTCATCGATGTTCCCGCTCCGACGCTCACGGATGCCGGATTCCTTCGCCGCGCCGCCCGTGCGGTGCGCTCCGACCGCCTCGCGCTCGTCGGGATCGCCCTCATCGTGCTCGTCGTCATCGCGGCCCTGTTCGGACCGTGGCTGGCACCGTACCCCGAGCAGGGCTTCGGGGCGACGGCGGTCGATCAGCGCAACCTGCCGCCGAGTTTCCTGCACTGGATGGGCACCGACCAACTCGGGCGCGACGTGCTCTCGCGCGTCATCATCGGCGCACAGCCGGCGCTCACGGTATCGCTCTTCGTCGTCGTGCTCGCAGCGGGCATCGGGGTGCCGCTGGGTGCCGTCGCCGGCTACCGCGGCGGGTGGCTCGACGAGGTGCTCATGCGGATCACCGAGGTGTTCCAGGCGTTTCCGCCACTCCTGCTGGCGATGATCACCGTCGCCCTGCTGGGCCCGAGTCTGACCAACGCCGGTCTCGCGCTCGCCATCAGCTGGTGGCCGTGGTACGCGCGGCTCGTCCGAGCCGAGGCGCGATCGTTGCGCGAGCGCCCGTTCGTCGAGGCGGCACGCGCCATCGGTGTGCCGATGTGGCGGATTCTTCCGCGGCACATCCTGCGCAATTGCATGACGCCGATCCTCGTGCAGGCCACGATCGACATCGGCACGGTCATCCTCGCCGCCGGCACTCTCGCCTTCATCGGGCTGGGCGCACAGCCACCCGACCCCGACTGGGGTCTGATGGTGGCCGAGGGACGCGGCGTGATCTTCACCCAGTGGTGGATCTCGACCTTCCCGGGGCTGGCGATCTTCCTCACGGTTCTCGGATTCAATCTGCTCGGCGACTCGCTGCGCGACATGCTCGACCCGAGGCAGGTGGCCCGATGAGCGCTCTCGTCGAGATCCGCGATCTCGAAGTCGACTTCGTCTCACGGGGCACGGTCACGAACCGACCGATCCGCGGGGTCACCCTGACCTTGGGGGCCGGTGAGGTGCTGGGCGTGGTCGGAGAGACCGGGTGCGGCAAGACCCTCATGGGTCTGGCGGTGCTCGGGATGCTGCCGCGCGGCGCCGTCTCGCGCGGGAGCATCGCCATCGACGGGCGACTCCCGTCCGCGCGCGGTGCCCGGTCGGTGCGCGGCGACGTCGTCTCGATCGTCTTCCAGAATCCCGGCACCGCCTTCAACCCCGTCTTCACCATCGGCCAGCAGATGAACGACGTCGTCGCCCGCCACCTGGGGCTGCGTCGTGCGGCCGCGCGCGAACGGGTGCTCACCTACCTGCGGCTCGTGCGGCTGCCCGACCCGGACCGCGTGGCGGACAGCTATCCGCACCAGCTCTCGGGCGGGATGCTGCAGCGAGCCATGATCGCGATGGCGCTGCTGTGCGAGCCGAAAGTGCTCATCCTCGACGAGCCGACGACCGCGCTCGACGTCACCGTCGCCAAGCAGATCCTCGATCTCGTGCTGCAGCTGCGCGACGAGCTCGGCATCGGCGTGCTCCTCATCACGCACAACCTCGGCGTCGTCAGCGAGACGTGCGATCGCATCGCGGTGCTCTACGCCGGGCGCGTGGTCGAGCTGGGCGAGACGTCCGACGTGCTGGCCAGCCCGTCGCATCCCTACACCCGGGGTCTGCTCGGTGCACTGCCGGGCCGCCACACTCCCGACATGCCGTTGGAGGCGATTCGGGGGAGCGTGCCGCCGAATCTCCTCGCGGTCACCGGGTGCGCCTTCGCCGACCGGTGCCCGATCGCGGTGGACGCGTGCCGCGTGACGGATCCGGCTCTCGAGGGCGGCTCCGGCCACGAGGTGGCCTGCATCCGAGCGGGGGTGCCGGCATGACGGCATCCGCTCTGCTCTCGGTCCGTCACATCGTGAAGGACTACCGCGCGCACGGCCAGACGGTGCGAGCGGTCGACGACGTCTCGTTCGACATCGCCCCGGGCACCACCTTCGGGCTCGTCGGCGAGTCGGGGTCCGGCAAGAGCACGGTTGCGCGTTGCGCACTGCGGCTCGTCGACCCGACCTCCGGCGAGGCGCTCATCGACGGGGTCGACATCCATCGCGCGCGCGGCCGCGCGCTGCGTGAGCTGCGCGCCCGCGTCGGCATGGTGTTCCAGAACCCCGTCGCTGCGCTCAACCCGCGCATCCCGGTACGCGACAGCATCGCCGAGCCCCTGCGCACGCACGAGCGACTGAGCAGGTCGCAGATCGACGCGCGGGTGGCGGCGCTGCTCGACGAGGTCGGCCTCGCCACGACCCATGCGGCACGCCTGCCTCATCAGCTCTCGGGTGGTCAGTGCCAGCGCGTCGGCATCGCGCGGGCACTCGCGACCCGCCCTGAACTGCTCGTGCTCGACGAGCCCACCAGCGCGCTGGACGTATCGGTGCAGGCGCAGGTGCTCAATCTGCTGCGGCGACTTCGTGCTGAGCACGGCCTGACCTTCATGCTGATCTCGCATGATCTCGACGTGGTCCGCTACATGAGCGATGTCGCCGGTGTGATGTGCCGCGGTGCACTCGTCGAAGTCGGTCCGGCAGCACAGGTCCTCACCTCCCCCGCGCACGAGTACACCGCCCAGCTGCTCGCGGCGATGCCGCCGACCCCCGGCGCCGTGCACCCACCCGCTTCCCTCGACACGAATGAGATGAGTCCGCTGCCGTGACCGACCTGCTGCATCCCCGCGACCTCGCATCCACCCGTGTGCTCCGCTACCCGGGGGCGCCGGACGCGCCGCTCACCCTCGACACGTGGCAGGACGCGCCGCACAACCGCTGGGCGTTCTCGCACGTTGAGCAGATCGTTCCGACCGTGCCGATCCCGCGGCGCCGCGACACCCACCCGACGCGCGAGGTCGGCGGCCTTCTGCGCGACCTCAGCGGCATCGAGCAGCGCCTCGTCGACTCGTACACCGACGCCCTCGTGGTGCGTACGCGCGATGGCATCGTCGGGGAGTACTACCGCGACGGGGTGACCGTCGACAGCCGCCACCTGTTGATGAGCGTGTCGAAATCGATCTGCGGTCTGGTGATCGGGGTGCTCGTCGACCGGGGCCTCGTCGATCCGGCCGAACGCGTGAGCACGTATGTTCCCGACCTGCACGACAGCGCATACGGCGATGCCCGCATCCAGCATGTGCTCGACATGACCGTCGACGTCGACTACGACGAGGACTACCGCAATCCGGCATCGCACGTGCAGAAACAGGACCGTGTCGCCGGCTGGCGGCCGCGGGCCGACACCGACCCGGAGGACACGTACGCGTTCCTCGCGTCCTTGAGCGGCGGGGGCAGCCACGGCGAGGTCTTCCGCTACTGCTCTGCGGGCACGGACGTCCTCGCCTGGGTCGTCGAGAACGTCACCGGATGCCGATACGCAGACGCGGTGTCGAGTCTCCTGTGGTCACGCCTGGGCGCTGCGCACGATGCGCTGATCACCGTGGATCGCGGAGGCTTCGCGTTCGCGAACGGTGGCATGGCGTGCACGGCACGCGACCTTTCGCGGGTGGGCATGCTGATGCTCGACGGCGGCGAGATCGACGGTGACCGCATCGTGTCGGCCGAGTGGGTGCGCCGGACCATCGAAGGCGCCGACCCCGAACTCGCCCGTGGGTCGATCCTGCAGAACGTGCATCCGCAGGGCGCGTACTCGAACCAGTGGTGGGTGACCGGCAGCGGTGAGGTCTACGCCATCGGCATCCACGGCCAGTACATCTGGGTCGACCTCGCCGCCGGTGTCGTGATCACGAAGTTCTCGGCGTGGCCCGAGGCCGTGACCGAGGAGTGGAACCGGGTGCACGCCGAGCTTTTCCGCGAGATCAGCGCCGCCGCCCACGCGTAGCGGGGGCCGCTCACTGGCGGGCGATCGCGATGCGCATCCGCTCGTCGGGGTCGATGAAGTGATCGTGATCGTCGTCGCCGAGGTCGATCTGCACCCAGTGGATCTTGCCGCGGAACCGGCTGCTCTGCACGGTGTAGGCATCCGTCACCGGCGTGCCCGACTCGTACCCGACGTCGGTCGTCTCATCCGCCGAGAAGATCATCGCCTGCGTGGCACCGACCCGCCCGCTGCCGACCGACTCACCGTCGTAGTACAGCGTGACGTCTCCGCCCTTGCCGAGACCCCCGCCGTCGTATGCGAACTCCATGCGCACCTGGTGCACCCCGGATGGAATCGCGCTCTCGGCGCTCGTCGTGAACGACTGGATCCCCAGCACGTTGTAGGCGAACGCGGCGCGGCCCTCGGATACGTACAGGCTCCATCCGCCGAACCGGCCGCCCTGCGCGATGATGACGCCGCTCGCACCGCTCTCAGGCACGACGACCTCGGCGGTCACCGAGAACGACTTGTTCTTGATGTTGACCACGCTGTTCTCGGATAGGCGCCCCATGCCCGGGAAGAGCAGTTGGCTGTTCCCGCGGATCAGCTGCGGTCTTCCGGCGAGATCGGGATTGACCCGGTCGCCGGTGCGGTCGTCGACCGGCAGCACGTTGTACTTCACCGCTTCGATCAGCCAGAGCCGCTGCAGTTCGCGGAGCTTGTCGGGATGCTCCGCCGACAGGTCGTTCGCCTGACTCCAGTCGACCGAGCCGTCGTAGAGCTCCCACACGTCGTCGTCCAGCGCCACGGTACCCGCACCGACCAGCTGCCACGGCGCGCGGTGCTTGGTGACCGCGCTCCAGCCCTTGTGGTAGATCCCCCGGTTGCCGAACATCTCGAAGTACTGGAGGTCGTGGCGTTCGGGGGCATCCGCGTCATTGAAGCTGTACAGCATGCTCGTGCCCTCCATGGGCGACTGCAGGACCCCGTTGACCATGGTCGGCTCGGGAAGTCCCGCCGCCTCGAGGATCGTGGGGGCCACGTCGATGCAGTGCGTGAACTGCGTACGGGTGCCGCCCTTGTCGTCGATGCCCGCGGGCCAGTGCACGATGGTGCCGTTGCGGGTGCCTCCCCAGTGGGAGGCCACCTGCTTCGTCCACTGCAGCGGCGAGTTCATCGCCCACGCCCAGCCGACCGCGTAGTGGTTGTACGACGTCGGAGAGCCGAACTCGTCCATCTTCGAGCGCATGAAGTCGACGGTCTCGAGAGCGGCCATGCCGTTGAAGTTGGCCATTTCGTTGAAGGCGCCGTTGAACGTGCCCTCGGCCGACGCGCCGTTGTCGCCGACGATGTAGTACACGAGCGTGTTGTCGAGCACCTCCAGGTCGTCGATCGCATCGATGATCCGACCGACGTGGTGGTCGGTGTGCTCGAGGAAGCCCGCGTAGACCTCCATCTGGCGCTCGAGGACGGGCTTGAGATCCTCCGGCATGTCGTCCCAGGCCGGCATCTCTTCGCTGCGCGGAGTCAACTCGGCGTCCGCGGGGATGATCCCCATCTCCTTCTGGCGGGCGAAGGTGCGCTCGCGCTGCACATCCCAGCCGTCGCGGAAGCGCCCCTTGTACTTGTCCGCCCACTCCTGGGGCACGTGGTGCGGCGCGTGGGTCGCGCCGGGCGCGAAGTACGCGAAGAAGGGTCGGTCGGGCATGAGCGACTTCTGGGTGCGGATCCACGTGATCGCGCGGTCGGCGAGGTCCTCGGTGAGGTGGTATCCCTCTTCGGGCGTCGCGGGCGGCTCGACGGGTGTCGTGCCGTCATACAGGGCCGGATCCCATTGGTTGTTCTCTCCGCCGATGAAGCCGTAGAACGTCTCGAACCCGCCGCCGGCGGACGGCCACGAGTCGAACGGCCCCATCGGCGACGACTGCCAGACGGGGACCTCGTGGCACTTGCCGAACTGCGCCGTCGAGTAGCCGTTGAGCTTGAGCGTCATCGCGAGCGGCGCCTTCGTGTTCGGTCGCAGCGAGCTGTTACCCGGGGCCGACGTCGCCGTCTCGGTGATGCTGCCCATGCCGACGGAATGGTGGTTGCGTCCGCTCAGCAGTGCGGCCCGCGTCGGGGCGCACAGCGCGGTGGTGTGGAAGCGCGTGTACCGCAACCCGCCCGCCGCGAGTTTCTCGGCGTTGGGGGTGGCGCACGGCCCGCCGAACGCGCTCGACGCGCCGAAGCCGACGTCGTCGAGAAGGACGATCAGCACGTTCGGCGCGGACTCCGGCGGCAGCAGCGGCTCGATCGGCGGGTAGGACGTGTCGGGATCCCTCGCATCGAACGTCGTCAGCCCGTGACCTGGCCGGTCCGGAATCGGCAGCATCGTGCGGGCGTGGCGGTCGGCGCTCATGGCATCTCCTCGGTCGCGTGTCTCCAAGGGAAACCGTAGGGGCGTGCCGTCGACGGATCATCACGCGATCTGCATGATGCTCTCTGGATGTCCCGCGCGCGATCCTTGACACGTCGCGAGGCGGGCGCGGCCCCGCACGCGGGCCGTCGACACCGCCGCGACCGAGGAGGACGACATGTCGACGTACGATCCCATCGGGCCGATCCACGCCGGGCGGGCCTACCGCACCCACATCGATCCGTTCACCTTCCCGGAAGAGTCGATGCCTGCGGACGACGCCTACGAACTCATCCACACTGGGCTCATGCTCGACGGGCGTGAGACCCTCAACCTCGCCTCCTTCGTGACGACGTGGATGGAGCCGCAGGCCGAGAAGCTCATCCACGACTCGCTGCGCAAGAACCACATCGACCACGAGGAGTATCCGGCCGCGTCGCTCATGGAGGAGGCGTGCGTCCACATGCTCGGCGACCTCTTCCACGCCCCGGATCCGGCCGAGGTCGTCGGTGTCGCGACGATCGGCTCGTCCGAGGCGATCATGCTGGGCCTGCTCGCGCACAAGCGCAGCTGGCGTGACCGTCGGCGTGCCGCCGGACTGGCGGAGGACCGCCCGAACGTCGTCTACGGCGCCGAGACGCACGTCGTCTGGGACAAGTTCGCCAACTACTTCGACGTCGAGATGCGCAAGATCCCGATGCGGCCCGACCGCTTCGTCATCAGCGCCGACGACGTCGAAGCCCACGTCGACGAGAACACGATCGCGGTAGGTGTGGTGCTGGGGACGACGCACATCGGCGAGTCCGACCCGATCCCTGAGATCAACGAGCGGCTGCTGAAGATCAAGGCGGAGAAGGGCTGGGACATCCCGATCCACGTCGACGGCGCGAGCGGAGGCTTCATCGCGCCCTTCGCGCACCCCGACTTCGCGTTCGACTTCCGTCTCGAGCAGGTGGCCTCGATCAACGCGTCGGGGCACAAGTACGGTCTCGTGTATCCCGGAGTCGGATGGCTCGTGATGCGCGACCGCTCGAAGCTGCCCGAGGATCTCGTCTTCAGCGTCAACTATCTGGGTGGCGCGCAGCCCACCTACACGTTCAACTTCTCGCGCGGCTCGGCGATGATCCAGGCGCAGCTGTACAACTTCCTGCGGCTGGGGCGCTCCGGGTACGCGTCGATCGTCGAGACGATGATGCTGAACGCGCGCCACTTGAACGAACGCCTCGAGGAGAGCGGATGGTTCGAGATCCTGAATCCAGGACTGTCCGAGCCGGTCGTGACGTTCCGGCTGAAGGGCGACCCGGGCTTCACGGTGTACCACCTGTCGTCGCGGCTGCGCGAGCACGGGTGGATCGTCCCGGCGTACAGTCTTCCCCCCGACGCCGAGGATGTGCACCTGCTGCGCGTGGTGGTCCGGCTCGACCTCAGTCGCCAATTGGTCGATGTGCTCGTGCGCGACATGCTGGATGCGTGCACGCACCTCGCGAAGGAACAACCCGGCGATCGTGTCGGTCCGACCCCCGATCTGTGGACGGCGCCCGCGCTGCTGGCCGCGCACCAGAAGGCGCGCACCGGCCAGCGTCGTGACTGACACCCGGCTCGGCGGTCGGCTGCCGGGACTGCGCGTCCCGGAGGGCTGGCGGGTGAGCCACGTGCAAGGGCGGTCGCTCTTCGCGACGCGCGCCACGGTGACCCGCCCCGACGGCAGCGAGATCGACTGGAGTGCACGTCGGCACCGCAAGGGCCTCGCTCCCGCTCCGCTCGCGCACCGTCCGCTGCGGCGGTTCCGCGACCGCGCACGGGGCGCGAGCGCGTCGAGCTGGTGGATGGGCGGCCTGTTCGTGGTCGGATCCTTCTGCTTCGCGCTCGGTTCGCTGCCGCTGTTCTTCGACAACGTCTCCGCCGACCTCGTCGCGTGGATCTTCTTCGTCGGATCGCTCTTCTTCACGTCGGCCGCGTACCTGCAGTTCCGCGAGTGCGTCGCCGCGCCCGACACCGTCGACCCCACGGCGCCGAGGCGACACGGCGTGCACGGGCTCATCGGCCTTCGCGCGCGCAGCATCGGCTGGTACGCGACGGCCATCCAGCTGGTCGGCACCGTCTTCTTCAACGTCAGCACCCTCGCGGCCACACGGGCCGATCTCGACCTCGATCAGCAGAAGCACCTGATCTGGGTCCCCGACTTCTGGGGCTCGGCGTGCTTCCTCATCGCGAGCGCACTCGCGTACGCCGAGGTGAGCCCGCATCTGTGGCGGCGGCCCCGCGGCGACATCGGGTGGCAGATCGCGGCGCTGAACCTGCTCGGATCCGTCGCGTTCGGCCTCGCGGCGATCGGGGCGCGGTACCTGCCGATCACCGGCGAGCCCGCCAACATCGCGCTCGTGAACCTCGGCACGTTCGCGGGAGCGCTGTGCTTCCTGGTCGGGGCCGCGCTGCTGCCGATCGAGTCGGCAGGTGCCCGCGGCGCGCCACGTCGCTAGACTGCCGACCGTGTCGACCACGACGAGTGGGGAAGTCGCGGCGGGAGCAGACCTGGGGACGGTGCTCCTCGAGAGCAAGGTCGCCGTTCCGCCCCCGTCACGCGGCAGTGTCAGCCGGCGGGCGGTCATCGAGCGCGCGGTGCGTTCCGACGCACGCGTGGTCGCCGTCTCGGCGCCTGCGGGCTTCGGCAAGACCACGATGCTCTCGGAGTGGGCGGCGACCGACGACCGCGCGATCGGCTGGGTGTCGCTGGATGCCGGCGACGACGACCCCACGGCGCTGCTCGCGCTGCTCGCGACGGCGTGCTCGGCGTTCTCGCCGCTCGCGGGGAGCGCGATCGACCAGATGCGCGGCGTGGGAGTGGCACCGCTTTCGCGGGCGGCCCCGCTGCTCGCGGCCGTCTTCGCGGCCAGCCCCGAGCCGTTCGTGCTGTTCGTCGATGATCTTCACTTCGCGGACTCTCCCGGATGCCAGGACGTGCTGGAGGTCGCGATCGGGGGTGTACCGGCAGGATCGCAGGTCGTGCTCGCCAGCCGCCGCGAGACGCCGCTGATCGCACGCATGCGCACCGCCGGCGTCGCGGCCGAGGTCGCGGCATCCGATCTGAGCCTCTCCGCCGCCGACGCCCGCGCCCTGTTCGAACGCGTCGGGGTCGACATCGCCGACCCCGAGCTCGACAGGATCGTCGCGAAGTCGGAAGGCTGGCCGGCGGGGATCTTCCTGTGCGCGCAGATCGTGCGCACAGACGGCGGCGCGGCCGGGATCGCCGGCGATCACCGCTACGTCGCCGACTACCTGTATCGCGAGTGCATCGCGAGGCTCTCGCCCGAGCTGCAGCGGTTCCTGCGCCGCACGGCCGTGCTCTCGAAGTTCAGCGCCGAGGCCTGCGTCGCCGTCGTCGGCGACGACCACGCGCTCGAGCGCATCCGCGAGCTCGAGGCGGCGAACCTGTTCTTGATCCCGCTCGATCGCGAACGCGGCTGGTATCGGTTCCATGCGCTGTTCCGCGAGTACCTCGTGGACGAACTCGAACGCGTCGAGGGAGCCGCGGCGGTGCGCGACCTGCATCGGCGGGCGGCCGCGTGGCTCGGCGACCACACGCTCGCCGAGGCTGCGGTCGAGCACCTGCTGCTCGCGGACGATCGGCGCGCGGCCGCCGTGCTCATGGCCGAGATCGCGCTCTCGCAGTACGACCGGGGGCGGATGCCGACCGTCAAGCGATGGCTGAGCGAGATCGGCACGGACGAGATCAGAAACCACGTGCCGGCGGCGGTGATCGCAGGCTGGGCGGCCGCGCTGACGGGTGACGTCGCCGAGGGTGAGCGCTGGACGCACGTGCTTGCGAGCGTCGAGGTCGATGGGACCCGCGACGAGGGTGCCGCCGACTCCGAAGCCGCCCGAGCGATGCTGCGCGCCGCGATGTGTCCGCACGGTTCACGGCGCGCACTCGACGACGCACTGCGCGGTGCGGCCCGTCAACCCGCATGGAGCCCGTGGCGCGCCGTCGCCCTGCACCTGGTCGGGTCGGCGCAGCTGCTCGTCGGCGACGAGGACGCCGCACGCGACGCGTTCCTCGAGGCCGTCGAGCTGTCCGAGGCGACGGGCATCGCCGACCCCGCGATCCTCAGCGAGCCGGAGCTCGCGTTGCTGGCGATGCGGGCGAA
>JAUHVN010000038.1 GCA_030425055.1 Actinomycetes bacterium
TGCCCCTGACCCAGCTCATCAGCGGAACGGCGACCGACAGCGGCGCGCTGGGCGTGATCTCCGAGATGACGGGCATCACCGAGCCCTCCGAGCTCATCCCAGTAGTCGCCGCGAGCATCGCAGGCCTCTTCATCATCAAGAGCATCGCCTCGATCGTCTTCCGCTGGTGGCTGCTGGGACGGACCAGCAGGGTCGCCGCGCTCGCCGCGACAGACCTGATGCGGCGCTACATGCTGTCGACCTATGCGGCCCATCGCGCACGGCGCCTCGCCGAGGTGTACCGGAACATCAACGACGCCACCGGACAGGCGGCATCTGTCCTGCTCGCGACCATCACCCTGCTCACCGATGCAATGCTCCTGCTCGCGATCGTGGCTGTTCTGGCGCTCACTGCCCCGTGGATCACCCTGCTCGTCGTAATGGTCTTCGGGATCCTGCTGTTCGGCATCCAGTTCGCGCTGCGGCACCGCCAAGCAAGACTCGGCGAGGAGATCGCAGAGTCGAGCCTTGCGGCATGGAGCTATCTCATGCCAGGTCTCGATGGCTTCCGCGAGACCCGGCTGTCCTCGAGCGCCCGCCTGTTCATCGACGGCTACCGAGGCGCGAAGATCCGTGCAGCAATGGCAGGGCGTCAACTGTCGCTCATCTCGGAGGCACCGAGGTACGCGCTCGAGATCGGGTTCGTCCTTGCGATCGCAGGAATCTCCGTCGCACTGTTCGCCACTGGCACGCCCGCCGAGGCACTCACTGTTCTCGGTGTGTTCGGCGCAGCTTCGCTCCGCGCAATCCCCACGCTCAACCGGGTCGCGGCGAATCTCGCGACAATCCGTTCGGGCCAAGCCGGTCTACGCATTGTGCTGCGGGCAGGCGACGAACTGGACTCTCAGGGTCGGCATGACGAAGCACCGCGCGGTGAAGAGCCATACGGTGGCGACATCTCGTTCGTCGACGTCGGGTTTCGCTACCCCGATACCGACAACGAGGTGCTCACCGACATCACGCTGACGATTCCGCGCAACCGCACGATCGCTTTCGTTGGGTCAAGCGGTGCGGGCAAGAGCACTCTGCTGGATCTTCTGCTCGGTCTTCTCGAACCGACCCGCGGGAGGATCGAGTGCGGAGGCCGCAACATCTTGGATGACCGCGCGCTGTGGTACGCCGACCTCGGGGTCGTGCCCCAAGACGTCTTCCTCGTGAACGACACCTTGCGTGCGAACATCGCGTTCGGCGTCTCACCCGGTTCGGTCGACGAAGCTCGAGTTGCAGAGGTCGTCGCAATGGCGCGTCTTGACGATCTCGTCGACGGCCTCCCAGCCGGTTTGGACACCCTCGTCGGCGAGCGTGGAACGCGCTTGTCAGGCGGTCAGCGACAGCGCCTGGGGCTGGCCAGAGCCCTCTATCGACGGCCGAGCGTTCTCGTGCTCGATGAGGCGACGTCGTCGCTCGACAACGTGACCGAGTACGAAATCACCGACACGCTCGCCGGGCTGAATGGAAGCCTGACGATCGTGGTCGTCGCGCACAGGCTCTCGACCGTCAAGAACGCCGACAGGCTGGTGTTCCTCAAAGAGGGCAGGATCGACGGGCAAGGGACCTTCGGCGAGCTTCGGGCAGTGAGCAGCGACTTCAACCGACTCGTGGAGCTCGGGGAGCTCGGCTGACCGGCCGGTGCGACGAGGACGCTATGCGATCGAACCTGACGCACGCATCTGCATCAGCGATCGTACCCGTCGATGATCGTCCACTCCGGGTCGAGCTGGACCGCCTCTCCACCCTCGACGTTGCGGGCGTGGAAGCGCGGCATCACGATCTGCGGAGCGGCATGGAGGACGCCGGCCGTGTACGCCGCCCAATAGGTGAAGGTCGAATTCATCCCGATGATGCGACGCGCGCCGGCGACCGCGCGGAAGTTCGCACGAGGGTCGGTGGGCATGTATTCGACGTCGTCCGCCACGGACCGGACGATCTCGTCGACGTTCTCGCGGCACCACGCCTCGTCGTCCGAAACGACGAGGACCCGCTCGGCAGGCCCGGTGAGCCGGACGGCGGCACGCAGGTAGCCGAGCTGGTCGAACCCGAACATCTCACGGAAGACGTCGGCGGTGTAGTAGTCGCCTCTGCGCACGTTGACGACCAACGTGTCGGTCTCGTCGGGCCTGAGGGCGGGGGCGAGGCACTCGCCGATGAACGCGCGCAGGGATTGGCGGGTGAAGTCCGCGCCGAAGCGGTTGGGCCTTCGCACGTTGTCATCACGGCGATCGTGGAACCGCAGGAGCGCCGGCTCGACGCAGAGGCTGCGGAGGGCCGGGAATTCCTCCAGCCAGGGCGCCATGTCGTCGCGCTCCAACACGAACGTGGGCTCGCCGCTCGACGTGCGCTGATGGGCGTCGAGCCACAGATACAGCCAGTTGCCGAACCGCATTCCGCCCGCGGGGGTCATGACGACCGTGCGGTCGCCACGCCGCAGCGCATTTGTCGCCGCCGCTCCGATCCGCCTGAGACGCCAGCGGACATGAGAGGCGACGCGCCCCGAGAACCCGTCCGTTGGAGACACGCCGGTCACGCTAGCAGGAGACGTGAGAAGGCGGCATGACAGCGACGCCTGACGAATCCGTGAGCGTGATCATCGCCACCAACCGCGGCGGACCCTACCTCGAGGAGGCGGTCGGGACGGTGCGGGCGCAGACCGTCGCAGCGACGGAGGTGATCCTGGTCGACGACGGTTCGCCCCCGCCCGGTCTCGCGGCGCTCGCGGACCGTCTGGGCATCGCCTACGTCCGCATTCCGGCATCCGGCGTCTCCGCGGCCCGCAACGCGGGCGCGGATGCCGCGTCGAGTCGGTGGCTCGCGTTCCTCGACGACGACGATGTGTGGCATCCTCGTCGGCTCGAGAAGCAGCTGGAAGCGCTGCGCGCGGCACCGGACGCCGTCGCGAGCTTCACCGGCGGGTGGCACATGGATGCCGCCGGAGAGGACATGAATGCGCCGTGGGGTGCGGCCACGGCGACGTCGGAAGCGATGCTCGCCGGCGAAGCGGACTTCCCCCGCATCGTGACCCTCCTCATCCGACGGGACGTCTTCGAGGAGTCCGGGGGCTTCGATCCTGCCCTCACCCTCGCCGAGGACCATGACCTCATGATCCGTCTGCTCCGCGCGGGTCGATTCGCGGCCGTGGACGAAGCACTCGTCGGGTACCGACGACATGCTTCGAATGCGACCAGACGCGCGCACGCAGGAATGGTAGCGAGCAGGCGCGTGATGCGGCAGCATCGCCGCCTCGCCGCGAGAGCAGGCGACGACGATCTCGCCCGACTGCTCGCGGCAAATCACCGGCTCCACCTCGAGGTAGTCGGAATGGGCACGGTGAATGACATCGTTGGCGCCGTCCGCGAACGTGACTGGACCTATGCCGTGCGCATCGCCTGGTGGGCGGCGACGCATGAGCCGCTGCGGGTAGGCTCTGCCGCCTGGCGCAAGGTGACGATGCATCGCCGCCGGCGATCCAGGTCAGACTGAACCGGTCGACTCCAAGTCGTCCGGTTGATCCTCCGCGGGCGGGAGGTGAGGTCTAGGTGGGCGCCGATGTATGGCGGGGATGAAGCCGGGGATCACCTCCAGCATCGACGCCGTTTGCCGCCGGATCCGGCGCCTCACTCGATCGAGTAGCGAGCGCGGTGGATGGTCCACCATCACTTCGTCGTGACGGTATCTGACCGGCCGATAGGTCGCTCGCTGCAGCCTCTCTCGTCGCATCCACGCGTCGACCCTCTGCTCGAAGATCGGCGCGAGGAATGACGTGGGATACCACCACGCCGCGGGCGCGAACCGACGGTATATCCGCCGCGCGAAACGCTTACGCTCCACAAGGAAGAGATGATCGGTGAATCCATAGCCGAGGTCGAAGTCGCCGTCGACGCTGAGACGCTCAGCATCCATTGACCATGTATCGGGCCATCCGACGGAGACGACGGCTACGTCGCGATGACGCTGTAAGTAGTCAATCCCCGGCGTGATCCAATCACATGACTGTTCCAGCCTGACGTCGGTGTCCCAGTGGACGAGGAAACGGGGGCCCGGCTGACACACCTTGACAAGGAAGTGGTCCGTGTAGTGCTCGAGCGGCTCAAGGTTGCGTAGCTTCAGTCCGGTCTGTGCCAACGCGCCCGGCAGGGCCTTAGCGACCTCGACGAAACCGTCGACGACCCCGGCGGCGATCAGCTCCTCCATCCGGGTGCGCACCCCGATGGGGTCATCAACATTGTTTACGGTGACGGTGATGCGGTCAAACGATCGACCGGCATCGAACTCGATGTGTCGGAAATGCTCCGGCGTGAGACAGTCTCTCCAGGTGCGCTCCCAGACTGTGACCGAGAGCTCGACCGACGAGTCGCTATCAGACACGGGTGCTTCCTCTCGAATCACGCATTCGTACCCAGCGCCGACGCGAAGTCTTCACGGCTGGACATCAGCGTAGGCCGCCAATCGGACGATGCGGAACCACCGGGACGGGTCTCCACTGAAGGGTGTGCGCATTGTCGTCGCACGGGGGTGGTCCGAGCGACGGCGCCAGAGCGCCATCCTCTGCTCCCAGCTCGACTCCCCCGCGTGCCCCGACACCACCTGCTTCTCCGCCAGCTGAGCCTCGGTCCGCACCCAGCTCATGTGCAGGATCGCCGACGACAGCGGCACCACCTCGTGCACTGGGGTCGTCGCCCCGTGAGCAGGGTCGGTGTTCCACGGCGCCACGTCGACACGGTGCAGCGGTGCGGTCCCGGTCTGCCTGGCGAAGGACAGGCGCGTGCCGGACGCGACCGCGATGGCACCGGGGTAGGCGGCCCGGTCGGTCCAGAGTCGGCCGCAACTCTCGAGGAAGGATCCCGACCGCGTCCGGGCGTAGATGGTCCGCAGGGGGAAGTCCAGAGCGGTCGCGCCCCGAGAGCGCGCGGTGGCGACCGACCGCGCGATGGCGTTCGGCGCCGGGGCGATCTCGTCCGTGTCGAG
The DNA here is from genome assembly GCA_030425055.1 of Actinomycetes bacterium. Classification (GTDB taxonomy): domain Bacteria; phylum Actinomycetota; class Actinomycetes; order Actinomycetales; family Microbacteriaceae; genus Microbacterium. Next base: position 5,002 of record JAUHVN010000038.1, read on the forward strand.
CTGCAAGACCCAGTCCGCGCCGTCGGACGCGGCGTCCAGTGCGTCTTGCCGCTGGGCGGTCTCGCCGGCCATCGCCGCGCGTGAGGGATCCGCATAGTCACCCGGCAGGAGCACCATCTTGCCGTCCGGGTCGGCGACCTCGAGTCTGCGCCGCGACTCGTCGACCGACAGCGGAGCGCCTGACCATGAGAGTCCGGATCGATCGTACGAGACCACGATCCGGTCGACGATCCCGTAGTAAGACCGGATGCTCTGGGCGATCCATGCAGGATCCCCGGCCAGGACATACGCGTGCAGCTTCACGCCGCGACTCCTGTGCCGCCGCGGCGAAGCACGGCGGTCGCAACAAGGGCGGCGCCGACGCCGGCGACGGTCCCCAGCGCGTCGATCGTCGCCCGACGCAGGCCGCCGGCGAGCCCCCGCGCCCGCTCGGTCACACCGTCGCGATCGCGCGCGGCTACGAGCCCGGCACGGACCTCGTGCACCCATCCCGCAGCCGCGGTGCGCACGTACCGCCTCACGTGGGGGTCGCCCCAGCCCAGCGTCGTGGCGAGCAGGACGACATGGTTGCGCGCGCCGAAATACCGGTAGCGCGAATCGAACCGTCGACCTTTGGCGTAGGTCCCGGCGACGTGTCGCACGACGGCCCGAGGGGTGTACACGATCGAGAATCCGGCGCGACGCATCCGCAACGCGATGTCGGTCTCCTCACGCAGACACGTCCCCGGATAGAAGTCGCGGATCCCGCCGAGCGCTCGCACGACATCGAGCCTCACGGACATGTTTGCGCCGAGCATATGGTCGACGGCGACCTCGTGGTCGGGATCGGCCGCGAACCATCCGGTGAGCGTGCCGTCGGGAAGCAGCAGCCCGATCTCGCCGAGCCCGATGTCCGCTTCGTCAGGCTGACCGTTCAGCGCACGTCCGCCGACAGCGGCGACGTCGAGATCCCGGTACGGGGCGAGGATCTCGGCGAGCCAGGTCGGCTCGGCGTACGCATCGTCGTCCAGGAAGGCCACCACGTCCGCATCGAGGTCGCGGATGCCGATCGCGCGCGACGACGCCGTGTGGCCGCGACCCAGGTCGTTGCGCCGGTACTCCACCCAGGAGTAGTCGGCGACGACGTGGCGGGTGCGGTCGTCCGGTGAGGCGTCGACGACGACGACGTGCGCAGGCTGAACGGTCTGCCGGGCGAGGTGCTCGAGACACTCACGCACGTGGTCTGGACGGTTGTAGGTCGCGATGACGACCGCGACCTGTGCGTTCGCGACGTCCCACAATTGCGGGGATGCGGGGATGTCGCGCGCGGGCAGGACGCGGGCGTTCGTGCGTCGACGCCAGCGCCAGGCTACGGGCTCGGGAAGCAGCAGCGCCAGCCGATCGCGCACGCGCGGCAGCAGCGGGAGCATCGCGCGATGCGTGCGACGTGCCTCTGCCCAACGACGCTCACGCAGCAGCGGCCACAGCAGGGTTCGGAACTCGGCGCGGTATGAGGGGCCGTACGTCTCCAGCGACCGGGATGCCCGATCGCCGCACAGCTCCCACGCAACGCGGCGCGCACGGACGATCGCCAGTGCACCGTCCTCGCGGTGCTGCCGCGTGTCCTGCCCGGGGTGGAGACGGTAGTAGAGCAACGGCTCGTGGATGAGCCACCACTCGGTCCGCGTGGCGACGAGGCAGAACAGCAGATAGTCGTCGCCGGGGACGATTCCAGCAGGAACGGGCGGGAGCGCGTCGAGCACGGCGCGCCGCACGCAGGTCGATCCCATGACGCCGGCGTTGCGCGCCAGCATCTCGTTGAGGCTCTCGCCTCGGATGTCGAGGTACCCCGGATCGTTCGACGGCGACGGGGACTCGGCCGCGGCTTCCTCCAGCTCCGAGAGCGAACCGGCTCGGAAGTCGACCGGCTGACCGGCGAATTGACCCGCCGGCCTATCCGGGTCTTCGAAGACCCAGTACGCCGTCCGCACCGCGGCGCAGTGCGGGTGCACCGCGATGAAGTCCGCCGTGACATGCATCTTGCGCGGGGACCAGAGGTCGTCATCATCGACGAATGCGACCCACTCCGATGTCGCGGCCTCGATGCCGGCTTGCCGCGCGACGCCCTGACCCTGCTGGGTCTCGAGGAGGACGAATTCGACCTCCGGCCACCGCCCGCGCAGTTCCTCAGCGGCGCGTGGTGCTCCGTCGACGACGACGATCACACGCCGCGGCGCGACCGTCTGGCCGAGAACGCTCGTAAGCGTCTGTCCGAGCAGGTCGGGTGCTCTGCCGTGCGTCGGGATGACGACGTCGTAGGCGAACTCGGGCACCACCACAGATTACGCGGCCGCGGAGGCGCGGACGGCCCGTGTCCGCGACGCGCGGTAGATCGACTCGTAATCATCGGCTACCTTGCTGAGATCGAAGGCACGCGCCCGGTCCAGCGACCGCAGTCTCATCCGCTCGCGCGCCGGGGCCGAGGTCAGCAAGGAGACGATGACCTCGGACAGACCCTCCAGTTCGGCGAGCACACCGTCGTGCCCGTGACGAGTCACGAACTCGGAACCGACATTGGGGGTGGCGACGACCGGCAGGCCCGTCGCCATCGCCTCCGCGTACGGGATACCGAAACCTTCGTAGACGGAAGGCAGGCAGAACACCCAGGCCCTGCGGTACTCGTCGACGAGTTCGTCGTCCGTCAAGCGGCCCAGCGCGTGAACCCCCGGAGGCAACTCAGACGGTGCGTCCTGGGTCACCATCCGCAAGACCGCGCCCGGAACTCGGGGCACGACGCGCTGGGCGAACTGCGTGGCCAACTCGGCGCCGCGCTTGCGCCCCCTCCACGTGCCGACGAACAGCACGGTGGGCGCGCGCCGCTTGTCCCCGTCGCCGGGGCTGAAGACGCGCCTGTCGACGCCGTTCGGGATCACCGTCTTCACCCAGGGCGTCCACCGGCGGGTCTCGGGCGAGATGAGCACCGTCGTGTCGGCGACGACGCTCGCGAGCAGCTCCGTGAAGCCGAGCAGCACCATCCGGGCGCGCTCCTTGAGCCCGCGGATGCGCAGCGCCTCTTCGAAGCACGAGCCGTGCAGTGTGCGGATGTGCACGGGCACCCGACGTCGCCACATCCAGTAGTCCTCGCCGTGCGCATGGAGCACGTCGTACGACGACAGGTCGCGACGGCGCATCTCGAACGCGAAGCGGAACGTGCGCAGCGAACCGGTGAGCGGCACGTGCACGTGCCCGTAACGGGCACCGTCGACCGGTGCGCACGGGCTGAAGACGTCGACATGATGGCCGCGGTCGGCGAGCTCGTTCGCGAGGGCGTGCACCTGGTACCCGACGCCGATCTTGCTCTCACTGGGCAGGTAGTAGGAGATCATCGCGATGCGCAGCGGCGCCGCCGGCTCGACCGTCTCCGCGGCGGTCACGTCAGGCCCGCCCGCAGGGCGTCGCCCCACGCATGGCCATCCCGCAGATCCGGTTCGAGATGGTTGCCCTCGGCCCACTCGTTCCACGACTTGACCCACAGCAGTCGCTCCTGAGCGGGCCGGTCGGAGAGCAGGTCGACCGCGGATGCCACGGAACGGGCGAACTTGTCGGGGGTGGCGCCCTGCGCGACCAGTCCGCGGCGCCCTGCTCGCGGAGTGTTGTCCCAGTTCGGATAGACGCACGGCTGCATCAGGCGATCGCGCGGATACGTGTCGACCACGCGGTCGGAGTACGGCCAGATCTCGGGCCCGCCGAGGGCCTTCCGCACCGCGCGCATGCGCAATCGGGACGCGCGGGTGACGTCGACGGGCAGCCGCATGTACACGCCCGCGTCGAAGCCGTCCGCCGCGACGGACGAATAGCGCGCGCCCCCACCGAGCAGATCGCTGATCTCGGCGACGAGGTACAGGCCCTCCAGTCCGGCATCCCGCGCCATGCGCTGCCAGCGATCGACGAACGCCGATGCATCGGGCAGCTCCTCCGGACGGAAGACGTAGAAGATCGGCTTGCCGTCGACGCGCAGATAGCGGTCGTCGCGGAACGCCGGAAGGATCGTCGCGAAGTGCCGGGCATCGTCTTCGGCACCCGGATAGGTCTGCTGCTTCAGCACCTTGTCGGGGGCGCCGTGCCACGTGCCGGTCCAGGTCTGGTTCGCCCAGGCGAGCGCGAATCCGACGTCGGGTTCGCCGCTGTCGAGGACCTCGCGGAAGGGACGCTCGAGGATTCGATCGCCCCCGCCGAACCAGTAGTGCCAGTAGACGAAGCCCTCGACGCCGTACCGGCGCGCGAGCTCGCTCTGGGCGTGGCGGGTCTCGGCGACCCGCAGGTCGTAGAAGCCGAGATCGGCGGGCAGCGTGGGCTGCTGATGACCGGGAAACAGCCGCCGTGCCCGCGCGACGTTGGTCCACTCGGTGAAGCCGGGACCCCACCAACTGTCATTCTCGGGGATGGGGAAGAACTGCGGGAGGTAGAACGCGAGCGCCCTGGCGCGCAACGTGCGAAACGCATCCCCCGTGGCACCAGTGGACGTCATCCCTTCGCCCTCACATTTCCCAGGCCGCGCAGACTTACGAGCCAGGGCAAGCGAGTCCTCACGGACGCTCGGAGCCGCTGCAACCGCCGTCCGCTCGGTGGCCAGATGACGACAGCAAGCCCCCCGACCACTGCGCGGAAGCGACGATCACGGTAGCGCGTGCTTCTCGTGAGATCGGTCAGCAGGTGGCCGAGCAACCCGCCATCCGGCGCACCCATAAGAGCTCGATCGTCGAACACAAGCTGACCGCCGAGACGGAGCGCGATCGCCGATGACAGATAGGCCAGTCCGATGCGGGTCGAACGCGAGGTTGCGCCGGAGTGGACCCGGTAAAAGACCGTCCGTTGCGAAACCCGAGGAATCGCTTGGAGGCGCGCGACATTCACAAGAAGCAGATAGTCGTCGATCGACCGAGCGTGCGTTGGAAATCCGCCGACGCATCGAACAAGGTCGGCGTCGGCGACGAAGCTCGTGGTGGTCGTGATCGGGCCGGCCAGCACGGCGTCGACATCGAAACGGTCAACCCTGGGCTCCCCTCTTGGGAGTGCCGTCTTCGCCAGAGTGGATAGCGCGGCGTCTCGCGGGACGTGCACTCGAACGAACTCGGTCGCGGCGAGATCTTCGGCGAGCGCCTCGACGTCCTCGTCAGTCGCAAAGAACGTCTCCTCGGCGAGCACGATCCGCTCATCCGGATGTTCCTTGAGCCAAGTGATCGCACGGTCGAGGTGCTCGGGATGCCACAAGTCATCCTGGTCGAGGAACGTCACCCACCGCGTGCGTGTCGCCGCCAGACCATGGTTGCGAGCCACCGCGACGCCCAAGTTCGGTTGCTCGATTACTGTGGCCCCGACCGCATGGCGACGTGCTCGCTCGGCCCCGTCGTCTGTCGAACCGTCGTCGACAACGATCACGGCCGCCGCACTCATGCTCTGTCCGGCGACGGAGTTCAGCGTCTCCTCAATGTGGGGGGCGCCGTTGAACAGCGGTATGACGACCGTCACACCCGGGTCATGTCTCGAACCCGATTCACCCACGCGTCAGCCCCGACGCGCCCGCTGACGGCGCGCGTCGACGTCTCCCTCGGCCGAAGCCGCCCCGAAGATCGCCTCGAGATCGAACGCGTCGTCGGGGGCCTTGGCCGGATTCGCGGTATCCGCATCGAGCTTCGGGGTGCCGTACTCGCGACGGTACTCGTAGGAGTACGGCGAGGCATCGGCGCCCCGAGTCGGAACCCGGTTCAGGACGATGCCGAGCGCACGTCCGCTGGCCTTCTGCAGCGTATCGATCGCCTTCTCCACGAGGTCATAAGTCGTCCTGCCGATCCCGACGACGAGAAGTGCGCCGTCAGCCTGGTGCGTCAACACCGCGCCATCGGTGACGGGCAACAGCGGCGGCGCATCGATGATCACGATTGCGTGCGCCGCGAGATCGACCAGCAGCGAACGCATGCGCTCCGAACCCAGCACCTCGCTCGGGTTCGGGGGGACGCTTCCGGCTGCGAGCACATAGAGGTTCTTCGCGCTCGGGGTGCGCTGCAGGACGTCGCTCAGGTCGGCCCGGCCCGAGAGCACATCCGTGAGACCTGCTCCTCCGGGCAGGCCCATCGTCTTGGCGACAGCCGACCGACGGAGGTCGCCGTCCACGAGCACCACCGGCTGACCGCTGGCCGCGAGTGTGATCGCCAGGTTGCACGCGATCGTCGACTTGCCGTCACCGGGAAGCGGACTGGTCACCACGATCGTGCGCGGCGGACTGTCGACGTCCATGAACTGCAGGTTGGTGCGGAGGGCGCGCATCGCCTCCGAGACCGCGAACGTCGAACTCTTGCCCTTGCCTTTGCCCTTCCCCTCATCGATGAGCCTGTGGTCTCCGCCCATACCCTCGGTCACCGGGATCGCTCCGACGAGCGGTACACCGGTCTTCTCCTCGATGTCATCCGCGGCGCGTACGCGGCGATCCGAGGCTGTGCGGATCAAGGCGAAGGCGATGCCGAAGCCGAGCCCTACCAGCCCACCGACGATGAGCGCGGTGCGGGTGTCGGGGAAGACCGGTGAACTCGGCAGAGAGGCCGAGCCGATCGTGACGATCGTGACGGGCGCTGAACCTTCCGTCGTGTCGCCCTCCACCTGGTCGATCGAGTATGCCATCGCGGTGATCCAGGCTTCCGCGAGAGAGCGCGCTTCCTCAGGAGTCGGCCCTTGTGCTGCGACCTTCAGGATCACGGTGTCGGGGGTGTTGGCGACCGTGACACGGGTGACGATGTCTTCGGGGGTGGTGTCGAGCCCGAGGAGCTCGATCGCCCGCTCCGCCGTGATGCGCCAACCTGCGACGTCGAGGTACGAGGCGACCTTGCTGCGCGCCGCAGCGTCGCCGACGATCGATCCGCCGATTTCTTCGCTGTCACGCGATTGGACATACCCCGTGGCGGACGCCTCGTAGACAGGTGTCTGCAGTTGGACCCATCCGAACCCGACGCCGACACCGAGCGCCGTCATGAGCACGATCGCGAACCAATGACGGCGCAATCCGCGCAAGTAGTCGCGCAACTCCATCGTGGATCACGGCCCTCTCTGCTGTTCCTGTCAGGCGTCCCCAGCGTCGGCGTGCAGGTACGCTCCATGGTATGTCACCGCGGTCCGTCGTCGTTCGCGCGCTATCCACGCCGATCGAGGTGCGGTGCGATGACTCGCTGACCGACGCAGAGGCAGCGAGCCTGCTCGCTCCGTGGCGCGACTTGGCGACGAACGACTCACCGACCGTGTCGATTGACGTGCGGCAGTCCGATCCGTCCGAGATCGGCTCGGTCGCACCCCCGCCCGGCAACGCCGAGAGGTCGGTCGTCGCACCCACGATCCGGTCGCTCGGCGACCGGCTGAGCGGAGAGATCACGCTCGCCGCTCTCTCGGGCTTGAGGGGCGAGGCTCTCCTGCTGCATGCTGCGGGGGTCGCGCTCGAGGACGGCCGCGTCATCGGCCTGATCGGCCCGTCGGGCCGCGGAAAGACCACGGCGTCGCGCGAACTCGCAACCCGCCTCGGGTACGTCACCGACGAGGCACTCGCCATCCTCCCGGATCTGTCAGTCGTGCCGTTCCCCAAACCCCTGTCGATCGTGAGCCCTGTCGGAGGAAAGGACCATCGCCCCGCGTCCGAGCTCGGGTTGAGGACGGCGAGCCACCCCCTGCGGCTTGCGGCGCTGGTGCTCCTCGATCGGCGCCCGGGTTATGAGAGACCGGTGATCGAATCGACTGAGCTCAAGACCGGCATCGCCGAACTGGTCACGCAGACGAGCTTTCTCGTGGATCTACCACAGCCCCTGACGATGCTCACCGACATCGTCGCGGCCACCGGTGGCTTGCGGCGCGTCATCTACTCCGAAGCCTCCACCCTGGAAGGGGCGATCGAGAAGGTCCTCGCCGAAACGTCCGAGTCTCCCTTGATGGCGAGCGTCACTGAGCGATCCCAGCGGGACTGCGACGACCGCACTGAGCGCGACACCGAGCGACCGAGCAGCATGCGCCATCTGCAGACCGACGCTGACGGGGGACTCCGCCGCACCCGACACATCGATTCGGTGTTCGTGGGCGACGACCTGTACGTGTTCCGCTCGGGAGAGGTCGTGGTGCTCGAGGGCATCGGCCCGACGATATGGCTGGCAGCCGATGGGCTGACCCGTGACCAGCTGGTGGACGTCGCGCTGGCCGAGTTCGGGGTTCCTCCCGCCGGCGTGGACCCGGGCGACGCGATCGATCAGGCCCTGACGGAGCTCCTGGACCGGGGCCTGCTCGCTCGCAGCGACTGAACACCGCCCGCAGGGTTGCGTCTGGCGTGGGCCTGCGCGCCGAGGCAGATGCCCGCGATCACGAACGGGATGGACACCTGCGCCGCCACCCAGAAGAGATCGAATTGGGCCTGCGTGATGCGCGACGCTGTCACAGCGAG
>JAUHVN010000039.1 GCA_030425055.1 Actinomycetes bacterium
CGAAGCCGCGCGCACGAGCGGCGCCGATCTGGTGATCGCGAACGACCCCGACGCCGACCGGCTCGCCGTCGCGATCCCCGACGACAGCGCCGACGGCGGCTGGCGTCGACTCAGCGGCAACGAGATCGGCCTGCTGCTGGGATGGCGCGCCGCGCGCATCGCGGCCGAGGACGGCGAGACCGAGGGCGCGTCGCTGGCCTGCTCGCTGGTGTCGTCGCCGGGGCTCGCGACCGTCGCCGAGCACTTCGGCCTCGGCTTCCACGCCACGCTCACCGGCTTCAAGTGGATCTCGCGCGCGCCCGGCATCGTGTACGGCTTCGAGGAGGCGCTCGGCTACCTCGTGAACCCCGACACGGTGCGAGACAAGGACGGCATCTCGGCGGCGATCGCGATGCTCGGCATGGTGTCCGAGGCCCGCGAGCGCGGGGCATCCCTCGCCGACCTGCTGCGCGAGTTCGCCGAGACGTTCGGGCACTTCGCGAGCGACCAGGTGTCGGTGCGGTTCGACGACGTGTCGCAGATCGCCGGCATCATGGCGGCGCTGCGCGAGCGGCATCCCGAGTCGATCGGCGACGTCGCGGTCGACCGCGTCGACGACCTGCTGCACGGCGACGGCGACCTGCCGCCCGGCGACGTGCTGCGGCTGTGGCTCGCCGACGGCTCGCGCGTCATCGTGCGCCCGAGCGGCACCGAGCCCAAGCTCAAGCTCTACCTCGACGTGCGCGGCGACTCGGCCGACGACGCGGCCGCGCGCATCGCGGCGCTCGCCGACGGATCGCGGGCGCTGCTCGACGCCCTGCGCTGACGGCTTCTCTCCCGGGGACATCCGTGTCCCACATTCGGTTCACCCTGCCGGTCGGCGTGGGTCGAAGGTGGGACACCGGTGACAGGGAGTGGGACACGGAGCGGCGCGCGGTGTCGGCGGCAGGCCGTAGGCTCTGTGCGTGTCGACGACCGAACCGGATGCCGCCTCCGCCGCGCCCTCCGACCCTCCGAACTGGCTGCGCAAGGTCGTCCTGTTCCTCGGCGGGCAGACCGTGAGCCTGTTCGGCTCGATGCTCGTGCAGTACGCGGTGTTCTGGTACCTCACGATCACCTACCAGTCCGGCATCATCATGATGCTCGCGGCGGTGTTCGGCTTCCTGCCGCAGGCGATCGTCTCGGTCTTCGGCGGTGTGTGGGCCGACCGGCACAACCGCAAGTGGCTGATCGTCGGGGCGGATGCGGCCATAGCCGTCACGACTCTGCTGCTCGCGGTCGCGCTCCTGTCCGGATTCGACGCACCGTGGCTCATCTTCGCCGCCCTCGCGATCCGCTCGGCGGGCGCCGGCATCCAGATGCCCGCCGTCGCCGCGCTCATCCCGCAGATCACGCCGATGCGCCACCTCATGCGCGTCAACGGCATCAACGGGTCGATCCAGTCGGCGATGGCGCTGCTGGCCCCCGCCGCCGCGGGCGCGGTCTACGCATGGTCGGCGGCGGTGAACGGCGGGTCTGCAGCATCCCTCGTGCCGATCTTCTTCATCGACGTCGTCACGGCGGTCATCGGCATCGGGCTGCTCGCCTTCGTAGGCGTGTCGGCCATCCGCACGGCGGGCGAAGCGCAGACCGGCTACTTCGCCGACCTCGTCGACGGCGTGCGCTACATCGCCCACCACGGGTTCGTCCGATGGCTGCTGGTGCTGTTCGCGATCATCTTCGTGCTGACCGTCGCTCCGTCGAACCTGACGCCCCTCATGCTGGTGCGCTCGTTCCCGGCCGGAGAGCAGCAGGACGTCGTCAACCTCGCGGTCCTCGAGATCGCCTTCAGCATCGGCATGACGCTCGGCGGCATCGTCGTCGCGTCGCTGTTCGCGAACCGCAGCCGGGTCGGGATGCTGGTGGTGTCGTCGCTCGTGTTCGGCGTCCTGTCGATCGGCCTCGGGCTCTCGCCGAGCATCTGGGTGTTCTTCGCGTTCATGTTCCTCGTCGGCCTCGCCGTGCCGTTCTTCTCGACGCCGTCGATGACGCTGCTGCAGGAGACGGTCGAACCCGAACGGCAGGGCCGCGTGTTCGGCTTCGTCGGCATCGTGATGGCCGTCGCGATGCCCTTCGGCATGGTGGTGTTCGGCCCGCTCGCCGATCTCGTGCCGATCGAGCTGCTGCTCGTCGCCGCCGGCCTCCTCACCTTCATCGTGGTGGCCCTTGCGGTGTGGCTGCCGGCGGGGCGTCGTGCCGTGGCCGCGGCGCGCGCGGCATCCGGCGCGAAGGATCCGGCTGCGGGAGCCGCCGCGGTCGAGTCCGTGATGCACGACGACGCCGACGCGCCCTCCGAGAACAGGTGATCTCGCCGACACAGGATGCCGGACCCGCCGATCGTCCTGTCTCCGCCGGATCACCTGATCCGGGCAAGGCGGGCCGCGGGCCCTACGCTCGGGGTGTGAAGCTCAACGAACCGGTCGTCCTCGAGAACGCGTGGGTGCGCCTGGAGCCGCTGGGCGACGAGCACGTCGACGACCTCGCCGAGGCATCCGTCGGTCTGGAACGTGCGTGGTACACGACCGTCCCCACCGCCGACGGCATGGCCGCCGACGTGGCATGGCGGCGGGAGCAGCACGAGGCCGGCTCGATGAATCCGTGGGCGGTCCGGCGGCTCGACACGGGCCGCGTCGTCGGAACGACGACGTTCTGCAACATCGACCAGCCCAATCGGCATGTCGAGATCGGCCACACGTGGTTGGGGCTGTCGGCCCAGCGCACGGCGGTCAACTCGGCCGCCAAGCTGCTGCTGCTCGGGCACGCCTTCGAGGCGTGCGGGGCGATCGCGGTCGAGTTCCGCACGCACTGGCACAACCGCCAGTCCCGCGAGGCGATCGCGCGGCTCGGCGCCAAGCAGGACGGCGTGCTGCGCAACCACCGGCTGGGCCCCGACGGGTCGCTGCGCGACACGGTGGTGTTCTCGGTGCTGCCGCACGAGTGGCCCGCCGTCCGCCTCGGCCTGGTCGAGCGCCTCGCCCGCGGCTGAGTTCGCCCGCTCCCACCGCATCCGTGTCCCACTTTCGGTTCACGACAGGCCTCGAGGTGAGCCGACTTCGGGACACGCGCCGCCAGAATCGGGACACGGTGGGCTGAGCAGGACGGCCGGATGCCGCGGGGCCGGATGCCGCGGAGTGGATGCCGCAGGGCCGGATGCCGCAGGGCAGTACGCCTGCGCCCGAGGTCAGCCGTCGACGACGGCGACCAGCTCATCGAGGAAGGCTGCGAAGTCGGTGCCGCGGCGCACGATGCGCTGCACGCTCTCGCGCTCGGAGAAGACCTCGACGAACTGCTCGAAGACCGTCTGGAAGGCCTCGCGGTCGCTCTCCGAGAACGCCACCAGGGCGACGACCTGCACACGGCCTTCCCCCCACGGCATCGACGGCTCGGCGATGCCGATCGCGATCGCCGTGCGGCTGGCGGTCATGCCCAGCGCATGCGGCACCGCCAGCGCGTCGGTGAAGGCCGTCGACGACAGCTTCTCGCGCTCGATCGTGCGCTCGACGTAGTCGTCGTCGATGACGCCCTGCTCGACGAGCATCCCGCCCAGCAGCCGGATGACCGCCTCGGCGTCCATGCCGTCGAGGCCCCGGCGGAACGCCGACGGGTCGAAGTACCGCTCGAGCTCGGCCCGCAGCCGCCCGAGCCGCCGTGACCGCCGCACGCGCCCGGCGGCCTGCTGCACGCGGTCGATGTCGGCGTCGGTGAGGAACGGCTGGATGCGCACGATGCGGTCGCCGCGATCGCCGAGCGACGGCGCGGGGTCGATCGTGGTCAGCACCAGGTCGGTGTCGATCGACGCCCAGTCGGGGTCGACACGGGTCTCGACGCCGACCACCTCGATCGCCTGCCCGAGCGACCGCGCGACGCTCGAACGCAGCAACTCGTGCAGCTCGTAGTACCCCGGGCACACGATCGTGGCGGTCAGCAGCTGGTCGGCGCGGCGGCTGCGCTCGAGGCGGCCGCCCACGTGCATCGCGATGTAGGCGATCTCGTCGTCGAGCAGCGGGATGCCGAGCCGCTCCTGCAGTCCGTTCGCGATGAAGACCGCGACCTCGAAGATCATCGGGTAGGTCGACTTGAGCGACCGAGTGAGCGGGTTGCGCGACCACGCCTGCTCGCGCGCCCGCTGCCGCAGGTTCTGCACGTGCAGCGCGAGGCGCAGGATGAAGTCCTCGTGGGCGATGTCGACGAGGAACTCGGCCGCCGCGGCGGTCACCATCTCGCGCACCGCCGATTCGACCTCGGGGTCGAGCGGCGAGCGGGCGCGATCACCGGGACGGGCGCCGGGCGCGACGACCCGCGTGAGCACGAGGGTGCTGAGGTGCGCGGCATCCCCCGTGCCGAGCCGCACATCGAGGTGCTCCTCGGCGAGGCGCACCAGGATGTCGGCCACCTCCTGCTGCCCGGGCTGCACCGCGACCGACGGCTCTTCCAGACCGCGGTCGCGCGAGACGCGGTCGGCGGCGATGGCGATGTGCATCACGACGTCGGTGATGCCGAACTCGTTGACGAAGTACCCCAGCGCTCCCAGTTCGGTCACGAGCTCGGTCTTGAACGGCCCGAACGCGCGAGCGCCGACCGACTCCTCGCCGAGCGTGCGCCGCAGCGCGTCGAGGTCGAACGAGCCGGCATCCATCTCGTCGTGGGCGAGCCGGCTCAGCAGCCGACGCTGCGCGGTCTCGGTGCCCAGCAGCCGCGCCCGCTGCGCCGACCGCTCGAGCGTGAGCTCGGTGCCGCCCAGCAGCCCCCGAACGCGGGCCAGATCCGCCTCGACCGTCGCCGAGCTCACGTGCAGCTGCTCGGCCGTGTCGAAGACGTCGATGCCGTCCGCCGAGTCCAGCAGCAGTCGCACGAGCGTGTGCAGACGGTCACGCGGCGTACCCGCCTCTCCGACCGAGCGCAGGGCTGCCCCGGCATCCGGCCCAGCGCGGTAGCCCTGCGGGCCCGACTCGATCGCCGCACCCGACGGGACGCGGGCGTTCACGGCCGTGACGTACGAGCGGATGCTGCGGGGCGTGACCCCGAGCGAGTCGGCCAGCGTGGCGGCCGTCGCCCATTCGCCGTCGCGCACGAGGGCGGCCAGGAGGCGATCCTGTCTCGCTCGTGTCACGTCGAACCTCTCACGATGCCACCGTCGGCCTGTCGGAACCTGCCAAGTCAATCACGATCCCACCGCTGCGGGGCGGTGCCACCGCGCGCCCCTGGCCCCCGGACGACCCGCGGCGATAGCGTGAGCGCGAGCGCGCGGACGGTCCGCGCAGATCGAGGAGTCACCATGGCCGGCCAACGCCCCGGAGGCGTCACCCTCGTCGCGGTCATCGCATGGCTGAACGGACTGTTCACCATCATCAGCGGCGTCTTCCACATCTTCAGCTGGGCAGGATGGGCGCAGATCGTCGTCGGCATCCTGACCATCGCGGTGAGCCTAGGGCTCTTCCGCGGATCCAACCTCGCGCGCATGATCCTGGCGGTGATCTTCGTCATCGACATCGTCGTCGCGATCGTCGCCTGGTTCACCGTCGACGGCTTCGGCCTGTGGGCGACGCTCGGCGCGAGCATCCTGCCCCTCATCGGACTGATCCTGCTCTTCTCTCCGAAGGCGAACGCCTTCTTCCGCTGAGCCGATCCCGCTCCGAAGGGCCGCCGGAATCCCTCCGGCGGCCCTTCAGCGTTTCCGCCCCTGTGGAAAGAGGTGTGGTTGTCCGCTCCCAGCATTCTCACAAGAATGAACAGCACAAGGAGGCGGGTCGATGAGGATCCTGGTTGTCTGCGGTGCAGGCGCGTCGAGCACATTCGTGGCTCAGCGCGTGCGTCACGCAGCTCAGCAGCAGGGTCTCGCCTACACCGCGTTCGCCGGCACCGAGCAGTCGCTGCCCATCGATCTCGATGCCGCCGACGTCGTGCTGGTCGGCCCCCACCTCGGTCACGCGCTGGAGCGCATCGAGAAGGAAGCCGCCTATCGCGGCACCGCCGTCGTGCTGCTGCCCGCCGACATCTTCCAGGACCTGGACGGGACGCGCACCCTCGCGCTCGTCCACGGCGCGGTCGACGGATCCGGGGGGACCCCGTCGACCGCGCCATCATCCGCCGACGTCTCGACGAAAGGAACACCATGACGCAGCTCACGCGCACCGTGCGCATCGGTTCGTCCCATGGCCTGCACGCCCGCCCCGCGAAGCTGTTCGCGCAGGCGGCGAAGGACGCTGGCATCCCCATCACGATCGCCAAGGGGTCCGGCGCGCCGGTCAACGCGGCGAGCATCCTGGGCGTCATCGCGCTCGGCGTCGAGCAGGGCGACTACGTCACCCTCACCGCCGACGGCGACAACGCCGAGGCGGCGATCGACCAGCTCAGCGAACTGCTGACGACCGACCACGACGCCGAGTAAGCCCATGACGGAACTTCGTGGAGTCGGAATCGGCCTGGGCGTCGCCCAGGGCCCGGTCGCGCGCATGGCGGAGCCGCTGCCGGCGCCGTCGGATGCACCGAGCACGGTCGGCGTCGAGCAGGAGCGCGAGCGCGTGCGAGACGCGATCGCCGGCGTCGCGCGTGAGCTCGAGGAGCGCGGCGCGCAGGCCGGCGGGGCCGCACGCGACGTGCTCGAGGCGCAGGCCATGATGGCCGAGGACCCGACGCTCGCCGGCGAGGTCGACACCCGCATCGCCGACGGCAAGACCGCCGAGTGGGCCGTGCACGACGCGTTCGCGTCGTTCCGCGACCAGCTCGTCGCGATCGGCGGCTACCTCGGCGAGCGCGCCGCCGACCTCGACGACGTCGCCCAGCGCGTCATCGCCCGGCTGCGCGGCCTGCCCGCGCCGGGCGTGCCCGACCCCGGGCATCCGTTCATCCTGGTGGCGAAGGACCTCGCGCCCGCCGACACCGCGCTGCTCGACCTCGACAAGGTGCTCGGCCTGGTGACCACCGAGGGCGGACCGACCTCGCACACCGCGATCCTCGCGCGCGAGAAGTCGATCGTCGCGGTGGTCGGAGCCGCCGCGGCGAAGGACCTCGCCGACGGCGAGACGGTGATCGTGGATGCCGCCGCCGGCGTCGTGGTGCGCGACCCCAGCGCCGACGAGCTCGAGCGGGCGCAGCACCGCGCAGACTCGCGCGCGGCCGCGGCCGACGCCCCGATCACGCCGGGCGCCCTCGCCGACGGCACGGCGATCCCGCTGCTGGCCAACCTCGGCAAGCCGGGCGGCGCGACCGAAGCCGTCGGACTCGGCGCCGAGGGCGTGGGCCTGTTCCGCACCGAGTTCCTGTTCCTGAGTTCGAGCCAGGCGCCCACCGTCGAAGAGCAGAAGGCGGCGTACACCGAGCTGCTCGCCGCGTTCCCCGGCAAGAAGGTCGTGGTGCGGGTGCTCGACGCCGGCGCCGACAAGCCGCTGCCGTTCCTCAACGACGCCCACGAGGAGAACCCGGCGCTGGGGCTCCGCGGCATCCGCGCGCTGCGGGCGAGCGAGGACATCCTGCGCGAGCAGCTCACGGCGCTCGCCGAAGCGGATGCCGCGACCGACGCCGACCTGTGGGTGATGGCGCCGATGATCGGCACCGTCGAGGAGACGCAGTACTTCACCGCTCTCGCGCGCGAGTACGGGGTCAAGACCGCCGGTGTCATGGTCGAGGTGCCCTCGAGCGCGCTGCTCGCCGACCGGGTGCTCGCCCACGCCGACTTCGCGTCGATCGGCACGAACGACCTCACCCAGTACACGATGGCCGCCGACCGCCTGCTGGGCTCGGTCGCGTCGTTCCAGGACCCGTGGCATCCCGCCGTCCTGCGTCTCGTGCGCGAGGTCGGCGCCGCAGGGCAGGCGAACGGCAAGCCGGTCGGCATCTGCGGCGAGGCCGCGGCCGACCCGCTGCTCGCCGTCGTCCTCGTGGGCCTGGGTGCGACGAGCCTGTCGATGGCCCCCACCGCGCTGGCGGACGTGCGGGCCACGCTGCTCCAGCACTCCCTCGACGATGCGCGCCGGATCGCCGAGGCAGCACTTGCGACAGATGATCCGGCGCAGGCCAGACGTGCGGCACAGGATGCCGCCACCCGAGAAAAGGAGACACAGCAATGACGACGGCGTCAGCGCCCGCATCGGGCATGAACAAGGCGCGGGTAGGGGTGCAGCGATTCGGCACCTTCCTGTCCGGCATGATCATGCCCAACATCGCGGCCTTCATCGCATGGGGCTTCATCACCATGCTCTTCATCCCGTCCGGGTTCTTCGGCCCCAACAGCCCCTTCGGACCGGCGTGGCACTGGTATCCGGTGTCCGACATCATCGGCTCGAACGGCGACGCGGGCGCGATCGGCTGGGAAGGCGCCATGCTCCAGCTCGCCGAAGGCGACGGCGGCAACTTCTTCCAGTACGTCGGCCTCGTCGGCCCGATGATCGTGTACCTCCTGCCCCTGCTCATCGCGAACACCGCGGGCCGCATGGTCTACGGCGAGCGCGGCGGCGTCGTCGCGACGATCGCCACCATGGGCGTCATCGTCGGCACGAACATCCCGATGTTCCTCGGCGCGATGATCATGGGTCCGCTCGCGGCCCTGGCCACGAAGTACATGGACCGTATCTAGGACGGCAAGATCAAGCCCGGATTCGAGATGCTGGTGAACAACTTCTCCGCCGGCATCCTCGGCATGATCCTCGCGATCGTCGGGTTCTTCGTGTTCGGCCCGGTGATGCTCGGCATCAGCGCCTTCCTCGGCGGCATCGTCGGCTGGCTGGTCAGCTACAACCTGCTGCCGCTGCTGTCGATCATCGTCGAGCCCGCGAAGGTGCTGTTCCTGAACAACGCCATCAACCACGGCGTGTTCACGCCGCTGGGCATCGAGCAGGCGGCCGAGACCGGCAAGTCGATCCTGTTCCTCATCGAGGCCAACCCCGGCCCGGGCCTCGGCCTGCTGCTCGCCTTCACCTTCTTCGGTGTCGGTGCGGCGAAGGCCTCGGCTCCCGGCGCGATCATCATCCAGTTCTTCGGCGGCATCCACGAGATCTACTTCCCGTACGCGCTGTCGAAGCCGATCACGATCCTCGCGCTGATCGCGGGTGGCGCCACCGGTGTCACGACGAACATGCTGCTGGGCGGCGGACTCGCCTTCCCCGCGGCCCCCGGAAGCATCATCGCGGTGACCGCCGCGGCGATCGGCCCGGGCGTCGGCAACCTGCTGGTGGTCTACCTGTCGGTGATCCTGGCGGCGGTGGTCACGTTCCTCATCGCCGGCGTCATGCTGCGCGCCACGCGCAAGCGCGACCTCGAGGCGGGCCTGACCGGCGACCTGAGCGCCGCGATCGCCCAGACCGAGGCCAACAAGGGCAAGGAGTCGGCGGCTCTCGCCGGCCTGCGCGCCAGCTCGGGCGACGGTCGCGCCGAGCGCGACGCCGAGGCGGCGTACGACGAGGCCGAGACCGCTCGGTCGACCGACGGCATGGCCAGCGGCGGACTGCTCACGACCAAGCAGGTCAAGAGCATCGTGTTCGCGTGCGATGCCGGCATGGGGTCGTCCGCCATGGGCGCGAGCGTGCTGCGCAACAAGATCAAGAAGGAGGGCATCGAAGACGTGACGGTCGTCAACAAGGCGGTCGCGAACCTGGATGCCTCTGCCGACCTGGTCATCACCCAGAACCAGCTCACCGACCGCGCGAGGAAGCAGGCGCCCGACGCCATCCACGTCTCGGTGGACAACTTCATGAACTCGCCGAAGTACGACGAGGTCGTTGAACTGGTGCGCGACCAGCACCAGGCTGGTCAGTAGCAGCCGAGAGACAGCTGCGGGGTCGGGCGGCGGGAGGCCCCCGACCCCGTGGCCTTTCGGCCACGACGGCCGCATGACGCGGCGGAGAGAAAGGCGCAAGGCATGGCACGAGACGTTCTGAGCATCGGACAGGTGCGGATCCACGGCGGCAGCGCGTCGCGCGAAGAGGCGATGAAGGAGGCCGCCGACATCCTCGAGGCCGCCGGCGCCGTCACCGGCGCCTACTTCGACGCGATGCAGCAGCGCGAGCAGACCGTGTCGACGTACATGGGCAACGAGCTCGCGATCCCCCACGGCACGAACGAGACGAAGGACGCCATCCTCGACTCGGCGCTGTCGGTGGTGCGCTACGACGGCGGCGTCGACTGGGACGGCGAGCCCGTGACGTTCGTGGTCGGCATCGCGGGCAAGGGCGACGAGCACCTCGAGATCCTGTCGCAGATCGCGATCCTGTTCTCGGACGAGGACGAGGTCGCCAAGCTGAAGACGGCGAGCACTCCCGAGGAGCTCTTCGCCCTCGTCTCGGCGGCGGGCGTGTAGATGAAGGCCGTCCACTTCGGGGCCGGCAACATCGGCCGCGGCTTCGTCGGCCTGCTGCTGCACGAAGGCGGCTACGACCTCGTCTTCTCGGACGTGGCCGCGCCGCTGGTCGACGCGATCAACGCCGTCGACTCGTACACGGTGCACGAGGTCGGCGAGGGCGGCGAAGACCGCGTCGTCACCGGCTTCCGCGCCCTCAACAGCGCCGACGACCCGGATGCCGTGGCCGCCGAGATCGCCTCGGCGAACGTCGTGACCACGGCCGTCGGCCCCACGATCCTGAAGTTCGTCGCGCCGCACATCGTCGCCGGCCTCGGGCTGCGCGACAACTCCGCTCCCCCGCTGCAGATCATGGCGTGCGAGAACGCGATCAACGCGACCGACCTGCTGCGCGACGAGATCATGCGCGAGGCGGGTTCGGCATGGGACGCGCTCTCTGCCGGCGCGGTCTTCGCCAACACCGCCGTCGACCGCATCGTGCCCGCCCAGCCCGCCGGCGGCGGGGTCGACGTGACGGTCGAGCCGTTCTACGAGTGGGCGATCGAGCGGCCGCCGTTCGGCGACGAGCCGCCGAACATCCCCGGCGCGCACTTCGTCGACGACCTCGCCCCGTACATCGAGCGCAAGCTCTTCACGGTCAACACCGGGCACGCGACGACCGCCTACTTCGGCGCCCGCGCCGGAGTCGAGCGCATCTCCGACGCCCTCGCCGACCCGACGATCGCCGCCGACGTCGAGGCCGTGCTCGAGGAGACATCCGCTCTGCTGGTCGCCAAGCACGAACTCGACCCCGAGACGCAGGCCGCCTACCGGCGCACGATCCTCGGCCGGTTCCGCAACCCGTCGCTGCCCGACACCGTGTGGCGCGTCGGCCGCCAGCCGCTGCGCAAGCTGTCGCGCAACGAGCGGTTCGTCGGCCCCGCGGCCGAGGCGGCCGAGCGCGATCTGCCCGTCGACGCCCTCGTGAAGGCGATGGCGGCGGCCCTCGCGTTCGACGACCCCGAGGACCCCCAGTCGGTCGAGCTGCAGGCGATGCTGCGCTCCGAGGACGCCGCCGGGATCACCGCCGCGGTCACCGGCCTCGAGCTGCGGCATCCGCTGTTCGAGCGGTTCGAGGCCATCGTCGCCGAGCGTCAGCAGGCGCTGCGGACGTGAACCGGGATTTCGGTTAACGGCTCGTAACCCTTAGGGTTCTACCCTGGGGTCGGCGCGTCCGCCGGCACGACGCTGTGCAGGAGACAACGCAATGGAGCATCGCTACGCCGTGATCGGCGCAGGGCCGTCGGGGCTGTCCGCGGCGCGCGCACTGCAGAAGGCCGGCATCGCCTTCGACGGATTCGAGGCGTCGCGCGGCGTCGGCGGGCTGTGGGACATCGAGAACCCGCGATCGACGATGTACGAGTCGGCGCACCTCATCTCGTCGCGCACCACGACCGAGTTCGCCGAATACCCGATGGACTCGACCGCCGACTACCCCAGCCACCGCGCTCTCATCCAGTACTTCCGCGACTTCGCCGACCACTTCGGCCTCACCGAGCGCTTCCGTTTCGACACGAAGGTCACCGGGCTCGAACGCACGGACGACGGCGGATGGATGCTGCGCGCCACCGGACCCGACGGCGACATCGCCGAGCGGTACACCGGCGTGATCCTCGCCAACGGCACCCTCGCCGAGCCGAACGTACCCACCTTCCGCGGCGAGTTCACCGGCGAGCTGCTGCACACCAGCGCCTACAAGTCGGCGTCGCAGCTGACCGGCAAGCGCGTTCTCATCATCGGCGCCGGCAACTCGGGCTGCGACATCGCCGTCGACGCCGTGCACCACGCGGCATCCGTCGACATGAGCGTGCGCCGCGGCTACTACTTCGTGCCGCGCTACCTGTTCGGCCGACCCTCCGACACGCTCAACCAGGGCAAGCCGCTGCCCGCGCGCATCAAGCAGTTCGTCGACAAGCGCGTGCTGCAGGCGTTCACCGGAGACCCGGTGCACTTCGGCTTCCCCAAGCCCGACTACAAGATCTACGAGTCGCACCCCATCGTCAACACGCTCATCCTCAACCATCTGGGCCAGGGCGATCTGCACATCCGCCCCGACATCGACCGGTTCGACGGGAACACGGTGCACTTCCGCGACGGCACGAGTGGCGAGTACGACATGGTGCTGCTGGCGACCGGCTACACGCTCGACTACCCGTTCGTCGACCGCGAGGAGCTGAACTGGAAGGGCTGGTCGCCGAGGCTGTTCCTCAACGTGTTCCCGCCGTCGTTCAACGGCCTGTACGTGATGGGCATGATCGAGGCATCCGGAATCGGTTGGCAGGGCCGCTACGAGCAGGCCGAGCTCATCGCGACCTACCTGTCGACCCTCGAACGGCACCCCGAGCGCGCGGCGGCGCTGCGCGAACGCGTCGCGTCCGAGCCGTGGCCCGACCTCACCGGCGGCTACCGCTACCTCGGCCTCGAACGCATGTCGTACTACGTCAACAAGGACGCGTACCGCGCCGCCGTGCGGTCGGCGACGAACCAGCTGAAGACGGATGCCGGCGGGTCGGGCGCCGGCGCGGCGGGCCGCGGCATCCGCTCGCGTCTTCGCCGCCCGGCGACGCGGTCAGCCCGCAAGGTGTCGGCATGAACCCCGACGACATCGTCCTCAACTTCAACCCGGGGACGCTGATCATCCTCAACGTCGTGCTCGGGCTGATCATGTTCGGCATCGCGCTGGACACCACGGTCGACGACTTCAAGGTGGTCGCCCGCAAGCCGAAGCCCTTCGCGATCGCGATCCTCGCGCAGCTGGTCGTGCTGCCCGCCGTGACGTTCGGGCTGACCTTGACCCTGCCGGTGAGCCCGTCGATGGCGCTCGGCATGATCCTGGTCGCGTGCTGTCCGCCCGGCAACATCTCGCAGGTGCTCACGCATCGCTCGGGCGGCAACGTCGCACTGTCGGTGTCGATGACGGCGGTCGGCAACCTCATCTACATCGTGATGCTGCCGCTGAGCGTCGCGTTCTGGGGGTCGCTGCACCCGACCGCGCGCACGCTGCTCGCAGCGGTCGAGCTCAACCCGTGGCAGATGCTGCTCGACATCTTCCTCATCATCGGCCTGCCGTTCCTGCTGGGCCTGTTCA
>JAUHVN010000465.1 GCA_030425055.1 Actinomycetes bacterium
TGCAGTCGCTCGCGATCTCACGTCTCGGCAAGGACGTCGTCGACCTGCTCGACGTCGCCGTGTCGTACCCTTCGTCGGGCTCAGGGCACGCGCGCGAGGTGCTGCATCCGGTCGAGTGGCGCATCGCGCCCGGCGAGCGCACCGGCATCCTGGGCGTGAACGGTGCGGGCAAGTCGACGCTGCTCGGCCTCGTCTCGGGCGACGTGCAGCCGTCGGCGGGGCGCGTCAAGCGCGGCAAGACCGTCAAGGTCGCCTCGCTGTCGCAGCAGCTCGACGAACTGGAGGACCACCTCGACGATCCCGTGCGCGTCGTCGTCGGGCGGCTGCGGACCACGTACACCTTCGGGTCCGGATCCTCGGCGCAGGAGCTCACGCCGGGACAGCTTCTCGAACGGCTGGGATTCTCGAGTGCACAGCTCTCCACGCCGGTGCGCGACCTGTCGGGCGGACAGAAGCGCCGGCTGCAGCTGCTGCTGATCCTGCTCGAGCAGCCCAACCTGCTCATCCTCGACGAGCCGACCAACGACCTCGACACCGACATGCTCGCCGCGATCGAGGACCTGCTCGACACGTGGCCGGGCACGCTCCTCGTCGTCTCGCACGACCGCTACTTCCTCGAGCGGGTCACCGACCAGCAGTACGCGATCCTCGGCGGGCGCCTGCGGCACCTGCCGGGCGGCATCGACGAGTACCTGCGCCTGCGCGAGCGCGAGCGCGCCGACGCGGCGCAGGGCGGCGGGTCGCTGAGCGAGCCGGAGGCGAGACGAAGCGTCTCGGGCGACGAGGCGCCGGCATCCGCGCTGACCGGCGCCGAGCTGCGTGCCGCGCAGAAGGAACTCGCCTCGCTCGAGCGGCGGCTCGAGAAGCTCGAGGGCGACATCGCGGCCGCGCGCACCGCGCTCGCCGACCACGACCAGTCCGACTACGTCGGGCTCGGCGCCGAGATGGCGCGCATCGGCGAGCTCGAGACCGAGCGCGACGGCATCGAGGAGCGCTGGTACGAACTGGGCGAGCACGTCGGCTGACGTCAGGCGTCGAAGCCGAGGCTCAGCTTGCGCAGCAGACCGGCGAGCTTGTCGCGGTCGGCGCGGGGGAGCGCGTCGAGCAGCTGCGCCTCGGCGTCGACCAGCCGCGTGATCGCGGCGTCCACGCGCGTGCGGCCCTCGTCGGTGAGGGTGACCAGCACGCTGCGACCGTCGGCGGGGTCGGCCTCGCGGCGCACGAGGCGGCGCCCCACGAGCCGGTCGATGCGGTTGGTCATCGTTCCGCTGGTCACGAGCGTCTGCTGCAGCAGCTGCTTGGGGCTGAGCTGGAACGGCTCGCCCGAGCGGCGCAGCGCCGACAGCACATCCCACTCCCACGACTCGAGGTCGCTGCGGCGGAAGGCGTCGCGGCGTGCGCGGTCGAGGTGGCGTGAGAGCCGGTCGACGCGTGAGAGGACGCCCAGCGGCGAGAAGTCCAGATCGGGGCGCTGCGTGCGCCACGCACCCACGATGCGGTCGACCTCGTCGGACTCGTGCGCCATTCGTCCATTATCTTCCGGGCTGGCAGACTTGACGGGCGGTCCGCGCCACGGCGGGTTCCGCGGTCCGCCGTAGTGTAATGGCAGCACGACAGCCTTTGGAGCTGTGAGGTCCAGGTTCGAGTCCTGGCGGCGGAGCATGACCGAGAACAGCTCCCGTCTGGCCGTCGTGGTGCTCGCCGCGGGCCAGGGCACGCGCATGAAGTCGCGCCTCCCCAAGGTGCTCCATCCCATCGGCGGACGCCCGCTCGTCGGCCACGTGCTCGACACGGCGTCGCGGCTCGGGCCCGATCGGATCGTCGTGGTCGTGCGCCACGAGCGCGACCTCGTCGCCTCGGCCGTCGCCGAGTCCGGGGTCGACGCGGTCGTCGTCGATCAGGACGACGTTCCCGGTACCGGGCGTGCCGTGGAGGTGGCGCTCGAGGCGATGGCCGACTTCGACGGCGACGTGCTCGTGCTGTCGGCCGACGTGCCCCTGCTCGAGGAGCCGACCCTCGCAGGCCTCGTCGCGGCCCACCGCTCGACGACGGCGGCCGCGACGCTGCTCAGCGCGATGCTCGACGACGCGACCGGATACGGCCGG
>JAUHVN010000466.1 GCA_030425055.1 Actinomycetes bacterium
GTCCACCGAGCCGTCGGGGATCGAGCTCGCCAGTGCGTCTTCGTGCAGGATCGCGACGCGCCCGCCGAACGCGCCGTCGTTGCGTTCGGCCGACCGGGCCACCATGCTCGCCGAGAAGTCGACGGCGGTGACGGATGCCTCGGGGAAGCGCCGGGCGATCTCGCCCCACGTCTCGCCGCGGCCGCTCATGAGGTCGACGACGGTGTCGGCGGGCGCTGTGTCGTCGATGAGTTCGAGCAGCTGCCGTCGCCACCGGGCCGAGAACCCGAGCGACAGCACGACGTTCATGCGGTCGTACGAGCCCGACATGCGGTCGAACAGGCTTCGCACCTCGTCGGGGTCGTAGAGGTCGACCTCGGGGGTGCCTGATCGGGTCGCCGTGAGGGTCATGTGCGCACCTCGTCGACGAGCGACAGCAGATCGCGCAGGGTGCCGCGCAACAGTGGCAGGCGGGCCAGCGGCAGCACTCCGCCGAGCAGCTTCTGCCCGCGGTCGAGCAGGCGGCGGGTGCGGCGCTGCCCGTCGGACGGGTCGTAGACCCAGAACAGCGCGAGCAGCAGGTAGCCCAGCACGAGGGCGCGGGGGAGCAGCCGGCGGATGTCGTCGGGCACGCCGGATGCCGCAGCCCCCTCGACCGCGTCGGTGAACAGGCCGAGGGTGATCGCCATCGCGGGGGCCGACTCGGCCGACAGCGGGTTGATCGGGGATCGCGGCGACACCGCCGCCGAGAGGAACTCGCCGGCGTGCGCGTGGTACGGCTCGAGCTGGTCGAGGCCGGCCGAGTACACGATGCGCAGCCGCTCGATCAGGCGCGTCTCACCGGCCAGCAGGGGTTCGGCGGCGGCGCGGTGCGCCTCCTGCACGTCGAGGTAGAGCTCCTGCATCAGGTGGTTCTTCGACGCGAAGTGGTAGTTCGTGGTGCCGACCGACAGGCCGAGCTCGTCGGCGATCGCACGGATCGTCGTGGCGTCGTACCCGTTCTCGCGGAACGAGCGCAGCGCAGCGTCGCGGATGCGCTGCCTGGTGCGCTCTCCCTTGGTCTCAAGCCGCTTCGGCATGGGCGGGTGTCCTCTCGGTGTGGCGGATGCTGCGGTCGCCGCGGGGCTCGCCGGCGTCGCGGAGGGCGTCCTCGAGGTCGGTGTGGGCGAAGGCGAACCCGGCGGTCGTCAGCCGTTCGGGCACCGCCCACCGGCTCTTGAGCACGAGTTCGGGCTCGGTGCGCAGTATCCACATCGCGGGTTCGAGCATCCAGCGCGCCGAGGGCAGTCCGAGCGGAGCGCCGACGACGCGGCGCAGCGTGCGCATGAGGGTGCGGTTGTCGGTCGGATGCGGCGATGCGAGGTTGACGGGCCCGGCGATCCGGTCGTCGTCGCGCAGGAAGCGGATCGCGCCGACCACGTCGTCGAGGTGGATCCAGCTGAACTTCTGGCGGCCGCGCGTGCGATGCCACGGGGCTCGGTCGGGTCCGGTCGGTTGCGCGCCGACACCGCGGTAGCGGCGGTGCGGGGGAGCCCAGCCGTCGTGCTGCGGCCCCGCGAGTCCGAGGCGGGCGAGCGTGAGCAGCATCCGGGTCGCCGGCCCGTCGCCGATGACGATCGCCATCCGCAGCGCGACGCGGCGGGTGCCGGGCAGGTCGCCCGCGAACAGTTCGCGCTCCCACGCGGTCGCGACGTCGACCGAGAAGCCGGTGCCGAGCTCGCCGGAGGATTCGGTCTGCGGGCGGTCCATGGCGTGGCGGTAGATCGTGGCCGTCGACGCGTTGAGCCAGACGCGCGGCGGATGCTGCGCCCCGGCGATCGCACGGTTGAGGGCGCGCGTGGTGATTACCCGCGAGTCGAGGATCTCGTCGCGGTTGCGGTCGGTGTACCGGCAGCTCACCGACTTGCCGGCGAGGTTGACGACGACGTCGGCGCCGTCGACGGTGCGGGCGAGGGCTGCCGGGCCGTCCCACGTGGTGGGGCCTTGGCGGCCGACGGGTCGCAGGTCGTACCCGTCGGCGCGGAAGGCGTCGGCGACGGCGCGGCCGAGGAAGCCTGAGGCGCCGGCGATCACCGCGACGGGGCGAGCGGACGTGTGCATGCCCCGAGAGTACTACAAATCTG
>JAUHVN010000467.1 GCA_030425055.1 Actinomycetes bacterium
GCGTGCCGCGCGACGAGATCTGGCGCCGGGTGGATGCGTCGCTCGAGGCGGTCGGTCTCGAGCTGCCGCGCGACCACCCGACGTCGACGCTGTCGGGCGGCCAGAAGCAGCGGCTCGCCCTCGCGGGCGCGCTGGCGATGCAGCCCGGACTGCTGCTGCTCGACGAACCGACCGCCAACCTCGATCCGCCCGGTGTCATCGAGGTGCGCGACGCCGTCGTGCGCGCGGCGGCCGGCTCGACCCTCGTCGTCGTCGAGCACCGCGTGGATGCGTGGGTCGACCACGTCGACCGTGTGATCGTGCTCGCCGAGGGCGGGGGCGTGCTCGCCGACGGCGCGCCCGACGCCGTCTTCGCTGCGCACGAGCGCGTGCTGACGGATGCCGGCGTCTGGGTTCCGGGCGTGCATCCCGAGATCGAGCGGTCGGATGCCGCGACCCCCGGCGATCCGCTGCTGAGAGTGCGCGGCCTCGCGGTCGGTCGACGGCGGTTCGGTGCGCGCGAGGCGGCGGTCGCGGCATCCGGGATCCGGCTCGATGTCGCCGCCGGGCGGGCGCTCGGCATCACGGGGCCGAACGGCGCGGGCAAGTCGACGCTCGCGCTCACGATGGCGGGCCTGCTGCCGCGGGTCGCGGGCGACCTCGCCGCGACGCCCGAGCTCGCAGCGGGTGCGCGGGGTGCCGACCCCGCGGGGTGGTCGTCGCGCGAGCTGCTCACGCGCATCGGCATGGTGTTCCAGGCGCCCGAGCATCAGCTGCTGTCGACGAGCGTGCGCGCTGAGCTCGAGGTGGGTCCGCGTGCGCTGGGCCTCGATGCAGCCGAGATCGATCGCCGGGTGACGCCCCTGCTCGAGCGACTGCGGTTGACGCGGCTGGCCGCCGTCAACCCGTTCACGCTGTCGGGCGGCGAGAAGCGTCGGCTCACGGTCGCCGCGGCGCTGGCCACCCGACCGCGGATGCTGGTGCTCGACGAACCCACGTACGGTCAGGACGCCCGCACGTGGCGCGAGCTCGCCGACTTGCTCGCGCGGCTGCGCGACGAGGGGTCGGCCGTCGTCTTCGTGACGCACGACCTCGCGCTCGTGGATGCCGTCGCCGACGACCGCTACGCGATGGGGGCGCCATGAGCCTCGTCGCGATCGATGCCCGTCACAGCGTTCTCGGGCGCACCAACGCGCTGGCGAAGCTCGCCGCGACGCTCGTGATCTCGGTCACGCTGCTGCTGTCGATCGACCCGGTATCGGCGGGTGTCAGCCTCGCGCTCACGCTGCTCGTGCTGCCGTTCGCACGGCTCGACCCGCGGCAACTGTGGCTGCGGCTGTGGCCGATCGTGATCGCCGCGCTCATCGCCGGAGCCGCGACCGTGCTGTACGGGCGCCCGAGCGGCGAGGTCTATGTCGAATGGGGCGTGCTGCGCATCAGCGACGGATCGATCGCGCTCGCCGCCGCGATCGTGCTGCGCGTGCTGGCGATCGCGGTGCCCAGCATCGTGCTGTTCGCGACGACCGACCCCACCGACCTCGCCGACTCGCTCGCACAGCTCGCGAAGCTGCCCGCGCGCTTCGTGCTGGGGGCGCTCGCCGGGCTGCGCCTCGTGGGTCTTCTGATCGACGACTGGCGCGAGCTCGCACTCGCCCGCCGCGCGCGGGGCATCGCCGACACCGGGCGCCTGCGGCGCTTTCTCGGGCAGACCTTCGCGCTGTTCGTGCTGGCGATCCGGCGCGGCACGAAGCTGGCGACCGCGATGGAGGCGCGCGCGTTCGGCGCCCCGATCGAGCGCACGTGGGCGCGGCCGTCGCGATTGCACGCGCGGGATGCCGCGCTGGTGGCCGTCGCGGTCGGCATCGCCGCGGCATCCGTCGTCGCCGCCGTGTGGGCCGGCACCTGGACGTTCGTCTTCGCGCTTTAGAGCCGCCCGGTCCGCGAGTTGCCACGTTTTGCGCGAGTCGACACGTTTCGCGGGCTCGGAACGTCTCGACTCGCGCGGAAGATGTCGACTGGCGGGCGCTCGCGGCGGTGCCGCGCGGGCGGATAGCCTGGACGCGGGATGCGCGTCTGCGACGCAGTCCCACCTAGAGTGGGATTCGATCCCGACTGTTC
>JAUHVN010000040.1 GCA_030425055.1 Actinomycetes bacterium
ACCGGGCCGAGCAGGATCGTGATCATCACCGGATCCACCGCGACCAGCGCGGGGCCGAGCCCATCGATCATCATCGACGGGTCTAGCACCGACCCCCCTCGCCTTGGCGATCCACCGGCGCAGTGTAACAGCGGCCCCGGACGCTGCTATTGTCAGCGCCGTGAGGCCCCGCAACGCGACCCGCCGCCGTATCGTCGGCCTCGCCGCCTATTCCCTCCTGGTCGGCGCCTTCGCCTGCGGTGATGACGGCGGAGCGAGCTCCGCGAACGCCCCCGGGGACGGCCCTACCCGGACCGTGCCCGCCGTCGATCCGGGCCCCATCCTCGAGGCGCCGACCGTCGACGGTGTGCTCAGCCTCCTCGCCCAGGACCATCGTCACGCCCGCCGCGCCCTCGGTCGCCACCGGCTGAGCTACACCGCGGACTTCTCGCTCATCCCGCCGGATCTCCCGCGACCCTCCCCCGGCGATCACCAGCCCGTCCCCCGTGAGGTCCATGACGAGCTGACGCTCTCCTGGGCAGGTGACGACGACCGCGCCCCTGCGCTCCACCTGCGCCAGGGCCCCGCCGAGGAGGCCTCGCGCGAGATCATCATCCTCGGCGAGGAGACCTACTCACGCCTCCCCCACCGCGGGTGGCTCCAGCGGACGATCGACTCCGAGCTCCACTGGACCTGGCTCGACGACGCCGAGCGGGCCTCGCTCATCGCGACCCGCCTGCCGAACGGCCATCTGCACCATGACATCCGTCTGCAGGGTGAGAACGAGACGGTGTTCCTCGCGTTCTGACGCGCACCCGACATCCGCGTCGCCCACAGGTCGGCGGGTACGCTCGGCACAGGATCGCAGGGAGGCGCGATGACCGCGAACGATGTGGGTCTGCTCTCGCCGGTCACCGCCGGGCACGACGATGCGGTGACCGATGCCGCGGTGCTCGCGGCGCTCGTGACGGCCGAGGTCGCCCTCGTCCGCGCGGCCGGCGCGCTCGGTCTCGCCGACGCGCAGTCGGTGGATGCAGTCTCTCACCTGTACGGCTGGACGGGCGCCGGCCACGTGTGCGCCGCTCCGGGCGTCGACGTGGACGACCTCGCGCGAGACGCGGTCGCCGGGGGGAACCCCGTGATCCCCCTCGTCGGCATCCTGCGCGAGGGCGCCGGCGCCGCCGGAGTTCTCGTGCACCGCGGGGCGACGAGCCAGGACATCATCGACTCCGCGCTCATGCTGATCTCCGCGCGCGCCGTCGCCGAGGCATCCCGTTCGCTCGCGGCCGCCGAGGCGACGCTCGCGCGGCTGGCGGCCGACCATCGCGATGACGTGGCGGTCGCCCGCACGCTCACGCAGCACGCCGTGCCGACGACGGTCGGGGCGCGGTTCGCGGGCTGGCTGCGCGGCATCCGTCGTGCGCGCGAACGGCTCGATGCCGCCGCTGCGGCGCTCCCCGCGCAGCTCGGGGGCGCGGGCGGAACGCTCGCCTCGTTCGTCGAGCTGTACGGCGAGGCGGATGCCGCGGCCCTGCCCGCCGCGTTCGCCGCCGAGCTCGGACTCCAGGCGCCCGACGCCCCGTGGCACACGACCCGCTGGCCCGTCACCGAACTGGGCGATGCGCTCGTGCAGGTCGTCGACGCCGCAGGCAAGGTGGCGACCGACGTGGCGACCCTCAGTCGCTCCGAGATCGGCGAGCTCGCCGAGGGCGCCGGCGGCGGGTCGTCGGCGATGCCGCACAAGCGCAACCCCGCCGCTTCCGTGCTGATCCGCTCGGCGGCGCTGCGCGCACCGCAGCTCGGCGCCACGCTGCATCTGGCCGCGGCGACCGCCGCCGACGAGCGGCCCGACGGTGCGTGGCATGCCGAGTGGCCCGCCCTGCGAGAGCTGCTGCGCCTCGCCCTCGGAGTTTCCGCGAATCTCGCGGCGCTCGCGGCAGGGCTGCGCGTCGCCCCCGACGCCGTCGCCCGCAACCTGGCCGCGGCCGGCGACGCGATCGTGTCGGAGCAGCGCGCACTCGGCGGATCCGGCGCCGACCCGGCCGCCTACGTCGGCCTCGCTCGTCGACTCGCCGACGCCGCAGGCCCCACCGAGGAGAGCATATGACCCTTCCCGAGATCACCGTCACCGAGCCCGTCGGACCGGACGGCGCCGACCTGCTCGTCCTCGGGCCGTCGCTCGGCACGTCGACGATCCTGTGGGAGAAGGCGATCCCCGCGCTCGCGGCGCAGCATCGCGTCGTCGCGTGGGACCTGCCAGGCCACGGCGAATCGCCGGCCGCCACGGCCGGGTTCTCGGTGGGTGACCTCGCCGACGCGGTGGCCGACGCCGTCGGTGACGGCGGCGCCATCCGGTACGCCGGCGTGTCGCTCGGTGGCGCGGTCGGGCTCGAGCTGTGCCTGCGGCATCCGTCGCTGGTGGCATCCGCGGCGATCGTCGCGTCGGGGGCGCAGTTGGGCGACGCCGACGGGTGGGCGCAGCGCGCCGCGCACGTGCGCGCGCAGAGCACGTCGAGCCTGATCATCGCGTCGGCGCAGCGGTGGTTCGGTCCCGACTCCGTGGCGCGCGAGCCCGAGCTGTCGGGCCGTCTGCTGCACGCGCTGCAGGACGCCGACGACGAGAGCTATGCGCTCTGCTGCGAAGCGCTCGGAGCCTTCGACGTGCGCGAACGGCTCGGCGAGATCGGGATGCCCGTCCTCGCGCTGTGGGGCGAGCACGACCAGGTGGCTCCCGTCGAGAAGGCGGACGAGATCGCGCGCGGAGTGCGCGACGGCCGCGCCGAGATGGTGCCGGACGTCGCGCACCTGCCGCCGGCCGAAGACGCGGACGTCACGGCCGCCGCGCTGCTGCGGTTCTTCGAGGGGAGTGGACGATGACGACGAACGAGGGGCTGTCCGATGCGGAGCGCTGGGAGCAGGGGATGCTCGCGCGCCGCGCGGTGCTCTCGGACGAGCACGTCGACCGAGCGATCGCGAACACGACCGAGTTCACCGCGGACTTCCAGGACTTCATCACGCGATACGCGTGGGGCGACATCTGGTCGCGGCCCGGCCTCGACCGCCGCTCGCGGTCGGTGGCGGTGCTGACGGCGCTCATCGCACTGGGCCATCACGAGGAGTTCGCGATGCACCTGCGCGCCGCGCTGCGCAACGGCCTCACGGTCGACGAGGTGCGCGAGGTCATCCTGCAGTCCGCGATCTACTGCGGCGTACCCGCGGCCAACACCGCCTTCCGCATCGCGAACGAGGTCTACGCCGACGAGGCGTGACGGCGGGCTACGAGCGCAGCGCCCGCAGGCGTGAGAGCGTCTCGGGCGCGGTGGCATCGAGCAGCCGTCCACCCAGGACGACACCCGCCGCCACGACCGCGATGCCGATCACGGGGCCCAATCCGAACGCCAGCCAGCCTGCGCCCGCGGCATCCGTCGCGAGCGCGAAGAGGGCGATCGCGACGACCGGCGCTGAGAGGAGCGCGGTCGCGAGCAGCACGCCGTACGACGCGACGACCGACAGCGTGATGCCTCCGGGTGGCGCCGCGAACGGGTTGCGGCCTGCGCGCGGCACCGGTACGACGAACCAGGCCGACGACACCGACACGACGCCGATCGCGGTCAGCGCGACGCACAGCGACAAGCCCAGCAGAGCGGGCAGGGTGTCGACGCGACCGATGACGGCGGCCACCCCGACCACCACCACGACCGTGGCCGGCACGGTGATCGCCGCGAGGGATGCCGCGCGTCCCGACCGGTCGATCCGGCCGCGTATGCCCGCGGCGATATGCATACCGAACGCCGTGCCGTCGTACGACAGCTCGGCGAACGCCGAGAGCGGCACGAGGCACGCGACGATCGGGCCGATCGCGAGCGCGAGCGGTTCGCTGTCGAGCAGCCGTGCCCACAGCAGCACCAAGAGGGGCACGGCGGGGATCAGCAGCAGCTGGCGCGTCCGGCGGGCGTCGCGGAACCAGTAGACCAGTGAGCGGATCGCGACCGCCGAGGTCGAGCCCCGGGCGTGCGAGAGCAGGCCCAGGCCACCCGCTCCCCGAGCACGACCGGCTCCACCGCTGCGCACCGCAACACGCGACAGGGCCACCCGCCACAGCAGCAGCGCCGCGCCCAGGGTGCCGATGGCGATCGCGGCGGCTGCGGCGGCGCCGGCACCGTCCCCGCGGTCGACCAGGCCGGGGATCGCCCACGCCGCGCCGATCGGCGTCCATGCGAGCACCTCGATCGCACCGACGAGCGGGCCGACGAGGTCGGCGGCGCCGAGGCCGACGACGACGAGCGCGACGAAGGGCACGACCAGCAGGAGGGCGAGAGCGACGGTGGCGGTTCTTCCGGATCCCCGCCCGCGCAGCCGCATGCCTGCGATCGACGTCGCCGCACGGGCCGACGCGATGCATGTGAGGGCGCCCAGGATGCCGCCGATCACGGCCGCGGCCATGGTCGTGGGGCGCCCGAGCCACGCGAAGGCGGTGCCCGTCGCTGCAATCAGTGTCGCCGCGCCCGGGATCCACAGCAGCGTTGCGGCGACCGTCGCCGCCATGAGGATGCGCGGCGGGACCGGAAACCGGGCGAGGCGCACCGGGTCGAGCGAATCGTCGACCCCGTCGATGAGCAGGGGCCCGACGACCCAGCCGACGACGAGAAGGCTGCCGAATCCGATCACGACGAGCGACGCCAGCTCCCCGGGCGCCTGCGACAGCAGCACCGAGCCCGACAACGCGAACGCAAGAACGACCATGACCGGCACCGCGCCCACGATGACCGCGACCAGCTGGAGCGGACTGCGCACGAGGTTGTTGGCCAGCACCCGGAATCGCAGCCCTACCAGTGCCGCAACCACTCCGGACTCTCCGGCCGCCGCCCGCCTCCGATGAGGGCGAGGAAGCGCGCCTCGAGGTCGATGTCGCCCCGCACGTCCGCCATCGGACCGGCCGCGAGAACCCGCCCCGCGGCCATGATCGCGACGTGATCGCAGATCCGCTGCACGAGGTCCATCGAATGGCTCGACACCACTGCCGTGCCGCCGCCGGCGACGAAGCCCTCGAGGATGCCGCGGATCGTCACAGCCGCGACCGGGTCGACCGACTCGAACGGCTCATCGAGCACGAGGATTCGAGGCGAATGGACGAGCGCCGCCGCGAGCGCGACCTTCTTCGCCATGCCGGCCGAGTAGTCCGCGACGAGTATGCAGGCGGCGTCGCCGAGTTCGAGCAGGTCGAGCAGGTCGGCCACCCGGGTGCGCAGCACGGCCCGGTCGAGACCGAACAGCAGGCCCGAGTAGGTGATGAGCTGTTCGCCGGTGAGGCGGTCGTACAGGTCGGCTCGATCGGCGAGGTTGCCTATGAGACGCTTGGCCTCGACCGGATGGCGCCACACGTCGACGTCGCACACGGTCGCCGTGCCGGCATCCGGCCGCAGCAGGCCCGTCGCCATCGAGAGTGTCGTGGTCTTGCCCGCGCCGTTGGGCCCGACGAGGCCGAACAGCGACCCCTGCGGGACGACGAGATCGACACCGTCGACCGCGCGTCGCGCGCCGAAGCGCTTCGTGAGCCCCATGAGCTCGAGCGCCGGCATGGGCACAACCTATCGGATGCCGGTCGGAGTCCTCGGACCCGATGGCAACTTATGACGAATTGAGGCAGAAGCCTGCTACGATCAGGCGTTGAGTATCCGGATTACTGATCCCGACGGGCGCAGCGTCCATTTCGACGATGAAGGAGCGCAGGATGGCGCAGGAAGCACGATACGTCGCGGGGGTGCGTAGCCTCCGGGTGGCGATGATCGGCTACGGCTTCATGGGGGCTGCTCATTCGGTGGGCTGGCGGCAGGCGCCGCGAGTCTTCGATCTGCCGGCAGATGTGGAGATGGCGGTCGTCGTCGGCCGCAGCCCGGAAGCTGTGGCGGATGCCGCCACTAAGTGGGGATGGGCCGAGTCCGCCACCGACTGGCGCGAGGTCGTCGCCCGCGACGACATCGACATCGTCGACGTCGTCACGCCCGGCGACTCGCACGCCGAGATCACCATCGCGGCCCTCGAGGCCGGGAAGCACGTGCTGTGCGAGAAGCCGCTGGCCAACACCGTCGAGGAAGCGGAGGTGATGCTCGCCGCCGCCGAGCGCGCCGCCGCGAACGGCCAGCGCGCGATGGTCGGCTTCACCTACCGCCGTGTGCCGGCGGTCACACTCATGCGCGATCTCATCGCCGAGGGGGTCGTCGGCACCGTGCAGCAGGTGCGTGCGGCGTACCGCCAGGACTGGTTGGTCGACCCGCAGATGCCGCTCGCGTGGCGGCTGCAGAAGGAGCACGCCGGCTCGGGCGCGCTCGGCGACATCGGCGCGCACATCATCGACATGACCCAGTTCGTCACCGGCATGGGCGTCGACGCCGTGTCGGGCACGACTGAGACGATCGTGAAGCAGCGGCCGCTGCAGGGATCAGGCTCGGGCCTGTCGGGCACCGCGGCGGAGGGGTACGGCGACGTGACCGTCGACGACGTCGCGATGTTCACCGGTCGCCTCTCGAACGGCGCGCTCGCCTCGTTCGAGGCGACGCGCTTCGCGACCGGGCGCAAGAACGGTCTGACGCTGGAGGTGTCGGGCGACAAGGGCGCGCTGGCGTTCGACCTCGAAGACCTCAACTCGCTCCACTACTACGACCGCACCGCGCCCGATGACCGACAGGGCTTCACGAAGATCCTGGCGACCGAGGCCGCCCACCCCTACGTCGCGTCGTGGTGGCCTCCCGGTCATATGCTCGGCTACGAGCACGGCTTCGTGCACCAGGTCGTCGACCTGGTGACCGGAATCGAGGAGGGCACCGACCCGCATCCGACGTTCGCCGAGGGTGTCTCGGTGCAGCGCGTGCTCGACGCAGTCGAGCGCAGTGCCGCGGCCGGCTCGGTGTGGACTGCGACCGACTGAACGACGTCATCGACGAAGGAGACCTGACGATGCCACGCCCGATTACCCTGTTCACCGGCCAGTGGGCCGACCTGCCGTTCGAGGAGGTCGCGCGCCTCGCGGGCGAGTGGGGCTACGACGGACTCGAGATCGCCTGCTGGGGCGACCACCTCGATGTGTCGCGGTGGGACGATGCCGACTACGTGCAGTCCCGCAAGGACATCCTCGAGCGCAACGGCCTGAAGGTGTGGGCCATCTCGAACCATCTCACCGGGCAGGCGGTGTGCGACGACCCGATCGACGCGCGGCACCGCGACATCCTCTCCGACCGGGTGTGGGGCGACGGCGACGCCGAGGGCGTGCGGCAGCGTGCGGCTGAGGACATGAAGGACACCGCCCGCATGGCCGCGAAGCTCGGCGTGACCCAGGTGAACGGCTTCACCGGTTCGTCGATCTGGAAGGCCGTCGCGATGTTCCCGCCGGCATCCGACGAGTTCATCGCCGCCGGCTACCAGGACTTCGCCGACCGCTGGAACCCCATCCTCGATGTCTTCGAGGAACAGGGTGTGCGGTTCGGCCTCGAAGCGCACCCCAGCGAGATCGCCTACGACTACTGGACGGCCAAGGCCACCCTCGAGGCGATCGACCGGCCGGGCGTCTTCGGCTTCAACTTCGACCCGTCGCACTTCGTGTGGCAGCAGCTGGACTACGTCGCCTTCGTGCTCGATTTCGCCGACCACATCTTCCACGTGCACGTCAAGGAGTCGATCACAAACCTCGACGGCCGCAACGGAGTGCTCGGTTCACACCTGCCGTGGGCCAACCCGCGCCGCGGGTGGACGTTCGTCTCGACCGGGCACGGCGCGGTGCGCTGGGAGCCGCTGTTCCGCGCGCTCAACGCGATCGGCTACGACGGGCCGACGAGCGTCGAGTGGGAGGACGCCGGAATGGACCGTCTCATCGGTGCGAAGGAAGCCGTGGGCTTCGTGCGTGCGCTCAACGAGATCACCCCGCCCGGCGCCGCCTTCGACTCGGCCTTCTCGACGAAGGCCTGACCGGCGACACATTCCGACGCGGGCGGATGCCGCAGCCCTAGGCTGTGCGCGTGAGCACGCCTGCGCCGACCACCCCGCTCGCGGGTCGCGACGACCGCGTCACGATGCGGTTCCTGAGCCTGCCGCACGACGCGGCGGCGGGCGGTGCCACGGTCGCCGCGGGAAGCGTCATGGAGTGGATCGACCAGGCCGGCTACGCGTGCGCCGTCGGGTGGAGCGGCGCCTACTGCGTGACCGCCTACGTCGGCAACGTGCACCACAGCCGGCCGATCGCGCCGGGCTCGCTCGTCGCCGTGCACGCCCGCATCGTCCACACCGGAACATCGAGCATGCACGTGGCGGTGACAGTCGAGTCCGTCGACATCCGTGATCGCGTTTACACGCCCAGCACGACGTGCATCCTCGTGTTCGTGGCCGTGGGCGAGGATCGTCGCCCGGTCCCCGTTCCGCAGTGGCAGCCGTCGTCGGCCGCCGACCACGAGCTCGCCGCCGCTGCGGCCGCGCGCATCGCCGACCGTGCGGCGATCAAGCGCATCATGCTCGGTCAGGAGTACAGCGACGCGACCGAGGCGCCGCGGTCGACGCTGCGCTTCCTGGTGCCGCCGAGCGCGGTGAACTTCGGCGGCGCGGCGCACGGCGGCACCGTCATGCGGTGGATCGACGACGCGGGCTTCGCGTGCGCGGCGAGCTGGTCGAGCGATCGCGCCGTGGCCGTCTACTCGGGCGGCGTGCACTTCCTCGCGCCCGTGCGGATCGGCGCGGTGATCGAACTCGACGCGAGACTCATCTACACCGGTCCGCACAGCATGCACGTGTCGGTGCGCGTGCTCACCGCCGATCCCCGTACGCCCGCCGACACGGTGCTCACCACCCAGTGCGCCATGGTCTACGTCGACCGCGGCGACGACGGAGCGCTTCCGGTGCGACGGTGGGAGCCGGCGCTTCCCGACGACGTCCGTCTCACCGAGCACGCGGTCGAGCTGATCCATCGCCGCTCGCAGTTGGTGCCCATTCCGGCCGAGCTCACTCTGCGGGACTGACGCTCGCGCCCATCGACGAGTGAGAGTAGTGTTGTGATCGTAATGCGTACATGTGTTCGCATAGCGAACGCTCGGAGGTGGCGATGATCGACAAGACCGTGGCGGATGCGGCATCCGCCGTCGACGGCATCGAAGACGGGGCGACCGTCATGATCGGCGGGTTCGGGCGCGCCGGGCAGCCCGTCGAGCTGATCGACGCGCTCATCGCGCAGGGGGCGGGCGACCTCACGATCGTCAACAACAACGCCGGCAACGGCGACGTCGGCCTGGCGGCGCTGCTCGCGAAGCGGCGGGTGCGCAAGATCATCTGCTCCTTTCCGCGGCAGCACGACTCGTGGGTCTTCGACGGTCTCTTCCGCGACGGCGACATCGAGCTCGAGCTGGTGCCGCAGGGCAACCTCGCCGAGCGGATCCGGGCGGCCGGCGCGGGCATCGGCGCCTTCTTCAGCCCGACCGGCGTGGGCACTCAGCTCGCCGAGGGCAAGGAGGCACGCACCATCGACGGGCGCGACTACGTGCTCGAGTATCCGATCCGGGCCGATGTCGCGTTGATCAGCGCCCTCCAGGCCGACCGATGGGGCAACCTCGTCTACCGCGAGACCGCCCGCAACTTCGGTCCGATCATGGCGACCGCGGCCGCGCGCACGATCGTCCAGGTCGACGAGATCGTGCCGCTGGGCACCCTCGACCCGGAGGCCGTCGTCACCCCCGGTCTCTTCGTCGACCGGGTCGTCGCCGTCGGCGCGCGACGCTGGCTCGACGACGGCGCGTTCGTCGGCGGCGTCGACGTCGAGGGCAACCCCCTGTCCGAGGAGGTCACCCGATGACCACCCGCATCTCGCGGCAGCAGCTCGCCGCCCGCATCGCCGCCGACATCCCCGAAGGCGCCTACGTGAACCTCGGCATCGGTGCGCCGACACTCGTCGCGAACCACCTGCCCGACGACCTCGAGATCATCCTGCACACCGAGAACGGACTGCTCGGCATGGGGCCCGCTCCGGCCGAGGGCCAGGTCGATCCCGACCTCATCAACGCCGGCAAGCAGCCGGTCACCGCGCTGCCGGGCGCCGCCTACTTCCATCACGCCGATTCGTTCGGCATGATGCGCGGCGGCCACCTCGACGTCTGCGTGCTGGGTGCGTTCCAGGTGTCGCAGGCCGGAGACCTCGCCAACTGGTCGACCGGCGCCCCCGGTGCGATCCCCGCGGTCGGCGGCGCGATGGACCTCGCGATCGGCGCGAAGTCGGTCTACGTCATGACCGACCTGCTCGCCAAGACCGGCGAGTCGAAGCTCGTGGCATCCTGTAGCTATCCGCTCACGGGCGTCGGCTGCGTCACGCGCGTCTACACCGACCACGCCGTCTTCGACGTGACCGATGCCGGCTTCGCAGTGCGCGAGGCCTTCGGCGACACGACCGTCGCCGAGCTCGAGGCGCTCACCGGACTCGCGCTGGTCGATGCGACGGTGGTCCCTGAACGGGCGAAGCGACACGAAGGGAAGGATGCCTGACATGACCGCCTCCTACATCTACGACGCCGTGCGCACCCCGTTCGGACGCGCGGGCGGTGCGCTCAGCGGCATCCGCCCCGACGACCTCGCCGCGACGGTGATGCGCGCGACCGTCGAGCGCACCGGCATCGACCCGGCCGTGATCGACGACGTGATCTTCGGCGATGCGAACCAGGCCGGAGAGGACAATCGCAACGTCGCCCGCATGGGGGCGCTGCTCGCGGGGCTCCCGACGACCGTCACCGGCGTCACCGTCAACCGCCTGTGCGCGTCGTCGGTCGAATCGGTCGTCCAGGGGTCGCGAGCGATCGAGACCGGCGACACCGACGTGGTGCTCGCGGGCGGCGTCGAGTCGATGAGCCGCGCGCCGTACGTCGTCGAGAAGGCCTCGCGCCCGTTCCCCGCGGTCGGCAACCAGACGCTGTGGAACACCGCGATCGGCTGGCGCATGGTCAACCGGCGGCTGCCGAAGGAGTGGACCATCTCGAACGGCGAGTCCGCCGAGAAGATCGCGCGCGAGTGGGGCATCTCGCGTCAGGAGCAGGACGAGTTCGCCGTGCGCTCGCACCGCCTCGCCGCGCAGGCGTGGGATGCCGGTGTCTACGACGGCGAGGTCGTCGCGGTCGAGGGCGTCGATCTGGCCCGCGACGAGGGGATCCGCCCCGACTCGTCGCTCGAGAAGCTCGCGGGTCTGCCCGCCCTGTTCGCGAAGGACGACGCCGGATCGGTGACGGCCGGCAACTCGTCGCCCATCAACGACGGCGCCTCGGCGGTGCTGCTGGGCGCCGAGGGTGCGATCGACGCCGAACCGCTTGCGCGCATCACCGGCCGCGGCAGCCACGGCGTCGACCCCGATGACTTCCCGATCGCCCCGATCGAGGCGGCGAACAAGGCGCTCGCGCGTGCGGGTCGCACGTGGGCCGACGTCGACTTCGTCGAGCTCAACGAGGCGTTCGCGTCGCAGTCGATCGCGTGCCTGCGCGGCTGGCCCGACCTCGATCCCGAGAAGCTCAACATCCACGGCGGTGCGCTCGCGATCGGGCATCCGCTCGGCGCCTCGGGCGGCCGCATCATCGGCCACGCCGCGCACGAGCTCGCCCGGCGCGGCGGGGGTGTCGCCGTCGCCGCGATCTGCATCGGGGTGGGGCAGGGCCTCGCGGTCGTGCTGGAGCGCTGACCGTGCTGCGCCCAACTCCTCCAATTCGCGGCGAGAACGGTCGAATCCGCAGCTCTCTGCCTGCTCGCGCCCGATTCTGCAGGAGTTGGGCACGGTGAATGTCGAAGCCGAGCCCGGCGAGGTGGTGCAGTCCCTCGCGCGAGGGCTCTCCGTCATCCGCGCGTTCGACGCCGACAACCCCGAACTGACGCTGAGCGACGTCGCGCGCCGCACCGATCTCACCCGCGCGGCGGCGCGCCGGTTCCTGCGCACCCTGGTGTCGCTCGGCTACGTGCGCACCGACGGCAAGCTCTTCGCGCTGACCCCGCGCGTGCTCGAGCTCGGCTACGGTTACCTCTCCTCGCTGTCGCTGCCCGAGGTGGTGCAGCCGCACCTCGAGCGGCTGTCTCGCGAGGTCGACGAGAGCGTGTCGGCCGCCGTCTTGGACGGCTCCGACGTCGTCTACGTCGCCCGCGTGCCGACGCGGCGCATCATGAGCGTCCGCATCACGATCGGCACCCGCTTCCCCGCCTACGCGACGAGCATGGGCCGGGTGCTGCTGGCGGGGATGCCGCGATTCGAGCGGGATGCCGCGGTCGAGGCATCCGCTCTCGAAGCCCTCACCGAGCGCACCGTGACCGACCCCGCCGCGCTCGCGAAAGAGCTCGATCGCGTCGCCGAGCAGGGCTGGTCGATCGTCGACGGTGAGCTCGAGGACGGGCTGCGGTCGGTCGCCGTGCCGCTCCACGACCGCCGCGGCGCGGTCGTCGCCGCGATCAACGTGTCGACGAGCGCGACCCGCGACACCGTCGATCGGGTGCGCGAGGTGTACCTGCCGCCGCTGCGCGCGGCCGCCGTACAGATCGATGCGGAACTGCGTCTGGTGTGATCCGTACCCCGCACCTCTTTATGCCCGCATCACGCATACTTATGACTGAAACAGACTGAATCGACCTAGACTGGATACCGGCCCGAGGTCGTGTCGCACCGCGGCGGTGAACCCTCACGGGGCCCTTCGTATCCGAGCAGAGAGCGAGCAGTGATGCTTCTCGAGCGCGAGCTCCTTCAGTCCATCGGCTTCCGCAACGTCCGCGACGGCGGTGAGATCACCGGGTTCCAGCTGCGGCTGCGCATGCCGAGCTACCGCGGCATGGCGGCATCCCTCATCGACGGCGTCGCCGTCAAGGTCGGCGATCACGTCGACGTCGCACCCGATGTGCCGCGGTGGACCCTGCAGGGCAAGACGTACACGCTGCAGCAGCTGTGGGACTCGGACGGCGTCCGCTGGCCGCTGGAGGATGCCGCGGTCATCACCGTTCCCCACCCCGGCGGCCTCCCCGACGGCATCCACGAGGTCACCGTCGAGCTGCGGCTGCGGATGTCGTACATCCCCATCGAGCACCAGCCGTCGACCTACCGCGTCACGCGGCACATCACGCTGTCGCCCGAGTCGGACGGCGGCCCCTTCAAGTACGGCGTGAGCCTCTACAGCTTCATGCACGACTTCGGCACCGTCATGGACCTCGAGACCGCGCTCGCCCACGTCGCCGACATCGGCGCGACCGGCGTCGAGATCCTCGGCGAGGGGCACATCGCCGACTACCCCG
>JAUHVN010000468.1 GCA_030425055.1 Actinomycetes bacterium
CGACCCGCAACCGGGATTCATGGCCCGCAGTGTGGAACACCCGTACCTGCACGCATCGTTCGACCGGGTGCACCCGTCACCGTTCATCCCCATCCAGTTCAAGACGGCATCCGCGTTCGTCGGACACGAATGGAACGAGGGCATCCCCACCGACATTCGGGTGCAGTTGCAGGCCGAGCTCGCCGTGTCCGGTGCACCCCGCGCCCTGTGCGTCGTGTGGATCGGCGGGCGAGAGTTCGCCCCCTACTGGGAGCCCCGGGACCAGGCGTTCATCGACAACCACCTGATCCCTGTCGTTCAGCAGTTCTGGGACGGCAACGTGCGCGCGAAGGTGCCGCCGCCACCCTCCACAGTCGGGGAGGTCAACGCGATCGCCACCACCGCCACCGAGGTTGAGCTGTCCGAGCAGGCGTTCGACACCCTCGAACGGATCACGGTTCTGAACTCGGACATTCAGGCGCAGACCGAGGAACGCGACCAGTTGAAGGTCGTCCTCGGCCAGTACGTCGGCGAGCACGACACCCTCACGTTCGACGGCCAGAAGGTCGCGACGTGGAAGCAGCAGAAGGGCCGCGAGTCGCTTGACACGAAGTCGCTGCGCGAAGCCCACCCGGAACTCATTGCCGAGTTCACCCGTCAGGGGACACCGTTCCGTGTCCTCCGACGCACGAAGCAGAAGGAGACCAGCAAGTGACCGACCTCAGTACCGCCGCTGTCGCGGCGAAGGAACGCCCCACCGTGGAGCAGTGGCTCGGTGGACAGTCCGAGGGGATCGCCGCCGCGCTCGGCGGCAGGATCGGCCCCGACCGGTTCATCCGTGCCGCGGTGACCGCGTTCAAGACCACCCCGGCGTTGCAGAACTGCTCGGGACCGTCGATCCTCGGTGCCCTGTTCGTCGCCGCGCAGATGGGTCTCGAGGTGGGTGGCCCGCAAGCGCTCGCCCACCTGGTCCCGTACGGGAAGGAAGCGCAGCTGATCGTCGGCTACCGCGGCTACGTGGAGCTGTTCTACCGTGCCGGCGCCCGCAAGGTGGAGTGGTTCATCGTCCGTGAGGGTGACACGTGGCGGCAGTGGTCGTCCGGCCGGAACGGCAAGGACTACGAGTGGGTGCCGTTGAACGATGACTCGTCACGGCCGATGACGGGCGCGGTCGCGCAGGTCCGGTTGGCGTCTGGCGACTTCCAGTTCGAGTACATGTCCCGCGCACAGGTGGAGGCGCGCCGCCCGAAGAACTCGAACAAGGGGCCGTGGGCCGACTGGTTCGACGAGATGGCGCTCAAGACCGTCATGCGGCAGCTCGCGAAGACCGTCCGCCAGTCCACCGACGAGCTCGCGATCGCGGTCAACAACGACGGCGCGGTGATCACCCATGTGGAGGGTCTGCCGCCGCAGGTGGAGCGTGTGCCCGTTGAGGGTGACACCGAAGACGACGCCGTCGAACCCGGTTTCGGAAGCCCGCTCGGGCGCACCGAGGAAGAGATCGCCGAGGAGCAGAAGTGACCGAGACGCTACCCGCCGTCACAGCAGCCCGAGAAGCACTGGCGACTTTCGACGGGATGCCGAACGAGCTGCCGCTCAAGGCGACCGCCGCCTATGACTGCGTGAACCGCCTCCGTGACCTGTTGGCTGTGGTTGACCGCCCTACCTCCCCACCCAGTGGCTGGGGGCCAATCCCGCGTTACGCGATGCTCGACATCTGGATGGCCCTTTACGGCCCTGAGCGGTCGGAGGAGTTCGAGCCGTTCGCTGACGAGCACGGCTACGCCGAGGCGTGGGCGCGACTCTGTGCTGAGGTGCGGAGCCTGACCGCCCCGGTGACAGACGCCGAAGTGGAAGCGCTGGTCAACACGCTGGCGGACGCCTCAGATCAGTGGGAATTGCTCGTGGGAAACCATACCCACCGCACCCGAGAGGATCGTGACGACTGCATGGCGGGGCGGTGCAACGGGGACACGCGCCCCAACGGCTACAGCTTCACGCGACACACGCCGTCTCGGCATGAGCACGTTGCCGCCGCGATCGTTGCCGCTTCGGGTAGACGACACCTACCCACCGAAACCGAATGGGAGTACGGCGTCGTGTGGAATTA